>CAIVDH010000001.1 GCA_903904635.1 uncultured Burkholderiales bacterium
CGAGCATCACATCACCAACAAAAATCATCGTAATATTTTTATCCTCTGCGCAGCTAAATGGACAGATACATATGCAAACGCATGAGAGTAGCGACATAAAAATTATTTTTAACATAATTTAAATTACCCTCACCGACAAACCGCAACACACTGGAACACCAATTCTTTTTCCATTTTTGCAGAGTAAATTTTATTCAGTCCAAAACCCTGCACAAACTGCGTGCAATTGGCCTCATTGAACTGATATTCAGCGGCATGAATCAATACAAAGCGATTTTTTGCATCGTGATACGCATACATCTTCAGTTTGCCGCGTTCGCCCAGGAACTGTGCTGAAACTCGAAAGGGCGCGAGTGCATCATCTGTCACAAAAATATACGGATCATTTACAGGCATGACAGTCAGCGTGGTGGTCTTGCCGCCGTATTCGGCGGTACAACGCGCTTCGATAGACCAGGCATTACCGCTTAGGTAAGCAATCAATACAAAAAAAGATTTGCAGATTAAAAAGCCGCGCATAGTGCTACACCCTTAATTGCTTTTCTACCAACACCAATAATGATCTTTGGGAATAACCCCCTCAAAGCCCAAGTATCGCTGATACAAAGGCGGTCTTTATTATTCATCGGACAAAATCAACGCTTAATTTTGACCTGCTCACCCCTTACTTATGACTAAAATGCACAAATCAATTAACTAAAATGCCTTACTTGTGCGCTTTATGATCAAGTATTATCAAATCTGATAAATTTGACTTGTAATTTCCATGAGCTTTCAGGCCATCGCATTTGACGCTTACGGCACATTATTTGATGTGTATTCCATCGGAGCGCTCGCAGAAAAATGCTTTCCCGACAAAGGAGAAGCATTAGCTGCTCTCTGGCGCGACAAACAAATCGAATACACCCGACTACGCAGCATGTGCTCCATGTACAAGCCATTTTGGGAAGTCACGCAAGATGCTTTAATTTTTAGCTGCAAGAAGCTGGGCTTGCATCTTGATTTCGATGCGCAAAACGCGCTGATGGGGCAATACGCAAAGCTACAGGCGTTTCCGGAAAATTTACCGGTACTGCAAGCGCTACAAAAAATGGATGTAAAACTGGCCATTCTTTCAAACGGTAATCCGCAAATGCTGGAGTCTGCAGTAAACGCAGCAGGTATGCAGGGAGTTTTTAGTCATCTGCTTTCTGTCGATGCTGTTAAAAAATTCAAGACCGCTCCAGAAACTTATCAACTCGGCCCAGACATGTTTGGCTTGCCGGCAAAAAAAATACTCTTCGTCTCCAGCAATGGCTGGGACGTATGCGGTGCAACCTGGTTTGGTTACACCACATTCTGGGTCAATCGCGCAGCTGCACCGCTGGAAGAACTCGGCGTGAAGCCCGATGGGGAAGGCAAATCACTTAATGATTTGCTCGCATTTGTGCAGCAATCGACTGCAACTGCATGAAATAACTACATGAATAAGGTTATCTAATTCATTCATCATCAAATTTTTTATACTAATTTTTGTATTAATTTTTATACTGTTTTTCACCCAATTTATTAAACACGACTATTTCCGAGGTTTACGTATGACTGCACGCACCAACACCAACCGACTTCAGGTCGCCACCGTTCTCTATACATTCATCAATGAGCAAGTCCTGCCCGGTACTGGCATAGATAGCGACAGCTTCTGGAAAGGCTTTGATGCACTTGCTCATGATTTGGCACCTAAAAATGCCGCATTACTGGCAGAGCGTGACCGTCTGCAAACCGCATTGGACCAATGGCATCATGCGCATCCCGGCGCTATCAACGACATGCCTGCCTATCGCAGCTTTCTTGAATCCATAGAGTATCTGGTACCGCAACCCAAGCAAGTCACTGCAACTACAACCAATGTGGATGCTGAGTTGGCGCTGCAAGCCGGACCACAATTAGTTGTGCCCATCCTGAATGCACGCTATGCGCTCAATGCGGCCAATGCACGCTGGGGTTCTTTATATGATGCGCTGTATGGCACAGATGCCATCCCCGAAACCGATGGCGCGACTCGTGCCGGTGGCTATAATCCGGCGCGCGGCGCGAAAGTGGTTGCTTACGCACGTGCCTTTCTTGATCAAGCCGTACCTTTGGCAAAAGGCTCGCATAGTGATGCGAGCGCTTACAAAATTGCCGGCGGCAAGCTAGCAGTCACATGCAAAGATGGCAGCAGCACCAGCTTAGCTGATGAAGCAAAATTCGTCGGCTATCAGGGATCGGCAGACAGTCCTACTTCCATTTTATTAGTTAATAACGGTCTGCATATCGACATACAAATCGATCGCAACCACACCATAGGCAAAACAGATCCAGCTGGTATAGCCGATCTCGTGATCGAGTCTGCTCTCTCCACTATTCTCGACCTTGAAGATTCGATTGCCGCTGTTGATGCCGATGACAAGGTAGTAGCCTATGAAAACTGGCTGGGCATACTTAAAGCGACCTTGTCCGAATCTGTTAGCAAAGGCGGCAAGACATTCACCCGCACACTGAATGCCGACCGCCACTACACCGCTGCCGGCACCAAAGACGGCATCGTCACCTTGCATGGCCGCTCGCTCCTATTTTTGCGCAATGTCGGACATCTGATGACCAATCCTGCGATCTTGCTGGAAGGCGGACGCGAAATACCTGAAGGCATTATGGATGCGGTTGTCACCGTCACCATCGCCTTGCATGATTTAAGGCGCAACAAAGATCAAAAAATAGGCAACTCCCGCACTGGATCGGTTTATATCGTCAAACCAAAAATGCACGGCCCGGCTGAAGTCGCTTTTGCCAGCGAGTTGTTTGGGCGTGTTGAA
>CAIVDH010000002.1 GCA_903904635.1 uncultured Burkholderiales bacterium
CCTTTTGTTGCGGCGCACAAAAAATATCTTGACACTTTTTCAAAATCACTTTAAATTGGTTATGTTGCATCGCACAAAGCAGATTTAAGCACTTCAAGCATTTCCCAATTTCGTACATAAATTTATTTTAAGGAGCTAAACCATGTTTTCAAGCCCAGATCAATTCTCTAATGCAACCAAAGCAACCTTTGAAACCCAAATGGCTGCAATGAACGACCTCGCGAACAAAGCACTGAAAAGCGTTTCCGATCTCGTTGAACTCAATGTCGCAACAATCAAATCATCTATGGAGCATTCTTCTGCTGCTGCACAACAAATGCTTGCAGCTAAAGATGCACAAGAGTTTTTCTCCCTGACAGCAGCAAATGCTCAACCAAATACTGAAAAAGCTGTTGAGTATGCGCGTCACCTGGCTGACATTACCTCAAAAGCGCAGGCTGAATTTACTAAGGCAACTGAAATCCGCATCGCAGAAACCTCACGTCAAGTAACCAGCCTAATCGAAGATTTAGCTAAGTCTGCTCCTGCCGGCTCAGAAAATGCTATTGCCATGCTCAAAACAACCATGGCAAATGCACACGCAGGTTACGAGCAAATGACCAAAGCAGCTAAGCAAGCTGGTGTCGCTATGGAAGATAACCTGAGCCAAGCCACCAAGCATTTCACCGCTGCTACTGAAAAGCCTGCAAAAGCTAAGAAGTAATTCGCTACAAAATAAAAACGGGTCGCAATGTAAATTGCGGCCCGTTTTTTTATGTGCCGACAGCTTTAAGGGCTAGGAGACTGTCTCGTTAGGTCGATATCAAGGCATTAGTGCCACTGATAGTCTTATAAACTTAATGCCGAGAGTAGCCTAACGAGATAGGCTCTACGGTTTTTTACAAATCGAGAGCGCCACCGACTCCGCCACGCGAATACCATCAATAGCCGCTGACATAATCCCGCCAGCGTACCCAGCACCTTCGCCCGCTGGATAAAGTCCGCTCGTATTTATACTCTGAAAATCATCATCTCTTTTGATGCGTATGGGCGATGAGGTTCTGGTCTCAACTCCAGTCAGTACAGCATCATGCATCGCAAAACCCGGGATTTGTTTTTCAAACGCAGGCAATGCCTCACGAATTGCATCTGTCACATAGGCGGGCAAAGCCAGAGTCAGATCGCCTAGTGTTACGCCCGGCTTGTAAGAGGGCTCAACCGTACCGAATTTTTCAGACGGCCTTTGCGCAATGAAATCGCCTACCAATTGGCCGGGCGCATTGTAATTACCGCCACCTAGTTCAAATGCACGGGTTTCCAATTGTCTTTGAAATTCCATCCCACCCAAGGGGCCAGCGGCATAATCAGCGGGCGTTACCCCAACCACGATGCCTGCATTGGCATTACGTTCATTACGTGAATACTGGCTCATACCGTTGGTGACAACACGACCGGGCTCTGATGTTGCCGCCACCACAGTGCCTCCAGGGCACATACAAAAACTGTAAACAGAACGACCATTACTGGCATGGTGCACAAGCTTATAGTCCGCAGCACCGAGAATAGGGTTACCTGCAAAGGAACCAAACCGGCAGCGATCAATTACCGATTGCGGATGCTCGATACGAAAGCCCACCGAAAAAGGTTTGGTCTCCATGTAAACACCACGCTTATGCAACATCTGAAACGTATCGCGTGCACTGTGGCCGACTGCTAACACAACATGATCACATTCAATCTTGTCGCCATTTGACAGCAGTAAGCCCTGTACTTTGCCATTGACGATGTCGATGTCTTCGACTTTTTGTTCGAAATGAAATTCGCCGCCAAGCTCTATGATTTTGGCGCGCATTTGCTCGATCATTTTCACCAACCGGAAAGTACCTATGTGCGGCTTACTGACATATAGTATCTCCGGCGGCGCATCAGCCAGCACAAATTCTTGCAATACCTTGCGACTGTAATGCTTGGGGTCACTGACTTGCGTCCATAACTTACCGTCTGAAAAAGTACCCGCACCACCTTCGCCAAACTGCACATTTGATTCTGGATGCAGCTCGCGCTTGCGCCAGAGACCGAAAGTATCTTTAGTTCGTTCACGTACGACTTTGCCACGCTCGATGATGACGGGACGAAAACCCATCTGCGCCAAAATCAACGCAGCAAACAATCCACACGGACCAAAGCCAATGACAACCGGACGATTCGATAAATTTTGCGCAGCATGCGCAACAAAGTGATATTCCATAGATGGTGTCAAAGACACCTTATTGCCAGGCTTGCAGTGCGCAAGGACAATTGCTTCATTGGTGACCTCTACATCCAGGGTGTAGACAAGATGAATGGCAGATTTTTTTCGGGCGTCATAACCACGACGAAAAACCGTAAGATTTAATAAATCAGATGCAGTAATACCTAACCTGTCGATGGCCGCTTTTTTTAGTGCCGGCTCGGCATGATCAAGCGGCAGGGATACATCAGTCAGTCGCAGCATGCTTGGAAGCTCTATCAAAATGAGCGCCGGCTAACGGCGCGGTCGCTGGCATTGCGGGTAGCCGCAGAAACTACAGACGTAAGGCAGGGCGCCCCCAACGCAGCCAGCGGCATTTTTAAAGAGCGTCTTAGTAATTTCGAATCTGTCAGTCACTTGTAGTGCAAAAAAATAGCGCCAATCCCGAACCTGGGAAGTAGGCGCTATTTTACTCCACTAGCAATTAGTCATAGCCGCGAGTGCACTACGAGATAATCGATCAATAGCAGCTGACCCGCATACTCATTTATTTTCTTTCATCTGGCCGCCACTCTCTTTGGCACCACTGCTGCGGCCTTCACTCGTCGCTTTTAATTCTCTGCGCGTATCTTTGGAGAGCTTTTGATGACTCTCTATCGTTGGCAAAATTTTACTCGCATATGATTAAAGATCTGCATCCTTAGCTCGGTTACTCACTCGCTGAAGTAATTGATGCGTTTCGCGATGAGCACGACTTCCTGCTTGATCCAGATATTGCCGATCAAACTGTGCGCCAGTCAGTTTGCTGAGTTTTTTCTCCATGGCCTGCTGCCTGGCGTCAGCTTCTGTTGGCAAGCTTATGCCTTTATCTTTTGCAAGCGTAATTAAATCATCCAAGGCTTTTGTATGATCATCAACCATTTTTTTTGCAAAACTTTTCACCTGTTCATTTTCTGATTTTTTTTCAGCCAGCTTACCCTCATTAATTTCTGTCATGCTCGCACGGGCAAGATCGTGCATCATTTTTTCGTCTTCAGTAGTCAACTTCATGACAGCGACTGTACTTCCCTGAGAGCTGGCGCCAGCCGATTGTGATTTTTGTATGCCAGACATACTTGATTCTTCAGCATGCGCCTGGTAAGCGAACAGTAGCCCAGCAAAACTCAGCACTAAACTGGCGGGGCGTAATTTGGTAAATTGTTTCGACATTGAATTTCTACTTTAGCTGAAGCGGGCAACAGTAGGCCCATGTAGTTGATACAACCTCTGCATCACTTGCAAAGCATGTGCCAGCCTCTTCTTTCAAGCTGCAAGACAAAATTTATAGTTAAGCCGATTTAGTCATGCGTAAAAAATACCAAAATAAAGAAAAAATTACCGATCAGCTGTTGATAGCAAATTGTTGAATCATGGCCTGAGGCTGCGCTATCATTAAGCCCATGCAGCATGTGTAACAGTCATAGTGATCGGTCGTGATAGCATTCGTCGCCATCGACTTTGTATTTCTACAATCTTCTCCAAATTTTCAACCCTTACTTTTGTGAGCCCGCATGAAACCAAGCAGCATCACTTCGCCCTTACTGACGGCAGAGACATTCGTTAAAGTCCGGGATTCAAAAATTCATGGCAAGGGCGTATTTGCGACGCGCAAGATACCGGAAGGTACGCGCATCATCGAATATACCGGGGCGCGTATTACCAACAAACAAGCAGATAAACGTGCGGGACTAGATCCGGAAAATCCGCATCATACTTTTTTCTTTAGTCTTGAAACCGGCAAAATTATTGATGGCGGGGATGGCGGCAGCGATGCACGCTGGATTAATCATTCATGCGCCCCCAACTGCGAAGCACAAGAGGAAAAAGGTAGGGTGTTCATAGATGCGCTACAAGATATTAAGCGCGGCCAAGAACTTTTTTATGATTACGGGCTCGTTATTGATGAAAAAATGACCAAGGCACTAAAGAACGACTACGCTTGCCGATGTGGGGCACCTGAATGCCGCCACACCATGCTAGCCGTAGTAGAAAAGAAGAAGAAAAAGAAGAAAGCTAAGAAAAAAAACTAGGCATCAATCTTCACGCGCCAGCGCAAGAAACTCGGTACGCATGGCAAGGTTGGGCTGTAGCTCTCCCAACATTGCCGAAGTTACTGTTTCTTCTCCCGGCGTGCGTATGCCGCGGCTTTCCATGCAGAGATGGCGACAACGTATAACAACACCGACCGCTTTGGGCTGCAGATGCTCCATCAAAGCATTGGCAACTTGTATCGTCAATCGTTCTTGTACTTGCAGTCGCTTGGCAAAGCATTCAACCAAACGCGTAAGCTTTGAAAGACCGACTATACGTCCATTGGGCATGTATCCGACTGTCGCCTTACCAAAAAATGGCGCAAGGTGATGTTCGCAATGGCTGTATACAGGAATATTACGCACTACAATTAATTCATTGTATTGCTCAGCACCGTCTTCGAAAGTCTTGAGTAAATTTGCAGGACTTTGCTGATATCCTGAGGTCCAGTGTTTCCAGGCTTTGGTCAGGCGAGCCGGAGTTTCATGTAATCCGGGTCGGTCTGGGTCTTCGCCCAGGCTTTCGAGAAAGCGACGCCAGTCTTTCTCATTAAAATCTTCAGACATAAAAAATCTTTCAGTAAATCGGAATTAAGGAAATAGCTTTTGCAAAAATATGTTTTGCTCGCTTATTGTTTTTACTTTTAGTTGGTGCCAATCGTACCCGATTTTCTAATTTTGCTTTGGCGCACACGCAATCTGCTGTCTACGCAAAATTTTAAGCTGTAGAGTATTCTTCAAAATCTATGTATTTTTAAATTATTTTCTTTTCCTATATTGGGCTTTATCGTGAAAAAAATGACAACTCGATTCCTTGTACCCGCAAACTTGATATTACTTATTGCCAGCTTGCTCGCTCCATGCGCACTATTAGCCGCACCTTTCGCTTATGTGCCGAACGAAAAGTCAGGCACTTTATCAGTAATTGACACCAGCAACGATCTGGTTGTAGCCGAGATCAAGGCAGGCGACAAGCCGCGCGGTCTTGCTGTCTCCATGGACGGCAAAACGCTATACGTGAGCGATCAGCCAAATAATGTACTGGTTAAAATCGATCTTGATCAGCGGGCTGCTTCCGGTGTGGTTGAGCTGGGCGAGTCGCCTGAAGGCGTATCAATTTCTCCTGATGGAAAATGGGTAGCGGCCGCATCTGAAATCAGCAACTCAATTAATTTTGTTTCGACCGAAACGAATAAAAAAATATATGCCGTCAAGACAAATGGCAAAAATCCTGAGCATGCGGTGTTCAGCCCGGACGGAAAATGGCTTTATGTTTCAGCTGAAGAAGCTGATAGCGTCGATGTAATCGATGTCGCCAAACGCAAACAGGTTGCCTCTATTAAGGTAGGCGAACGACCACGCGGCATAGCATTTACGCCTGACGGCAAAACTGCTTATGTAGCATCAGAACTAGCAAGTACTGTTTACGCAATTGATGTACGTACTCAGAAAGTAATTAAGTCTATCAAGGCAGGTATCTTTTGTAACGGTGTAACAGCCGCACCCGATGGCAAGCGTGTTTATGTTTCGAACGGCAAAGACGGTACGGTTTCAGTGATAGACACTGCTGAGATCAAGATCATTGCAACCATCGCAGTTGGCAAACGTCCCTGGAACATGGCCATCACCCCAGACAGTAAAAAACTTTATGTCGCCAACGGCCGTTCTAATTCTGTTTCAGTCATTGATACGGAAAAGCTCAGCGTCAGTAACGAAATTAAAGTGGGCGAGACGCCCTGGGGCGTTGTAATTTACTAATTGGTCCACGTTAAATTGTTGATGCGCGCGGCTGTGAATTATTGTAAAGCCGCGCCGCTCCCTTAAATCATGTTAATTAATTAATCCCACCCATCGCATTAGCAATATGGCATGGCTATTAAATGGTGAAAAAAATTCACTTGTAACAGCATGTCGCAACATCCTATATTCCAAAGCCCCACTAGATATTTGGCATTCCTTTCATAAGATTTGTTATCAAAAATTAAATGATCGTTTTGTCAGGGTTATGTGTTTCATTGTTTCGTAAATTACAAAACCAATCGGAGATTAAAAATTGGCCAAAACCAACGTAATAGTTAAAGGCGTACTCGCTACTGCCGTATTCCTGGCATTTGCCGGCACTGGTTTCGCAAAAGACGAAAATCTGGAAAAGATTTCGGCTATGAAGAACACCAATACCGACATGAACATCAAGACTGTTGATCAAGCCGGCAAAAACGCCGATGCGATCAAGGCAAATCTGAAAAAAATCAAATTGCCAGAAGGCTTCAAGATTGAACTGTACGCCATCGTTCCTGATGCACGTTACATGGCTGTTGCTCCTTCAACCAACATGCTCTTCGTTGGCACACGTAAAACCACAGTTTGGGCTGTTACCGACCGTAACAATGACAACGTCGCTGACGAAGTTAAACCATTCGCTCCTTCAATCAAATTCAGCAATCCTAACGGCGTATGCTGGACCAAGGACGGTTTCCTGATCGTTACTGAATCTAACCGCGTGCTGAACTTCCCAGCTGCCGAATACTTCTACGAAGGTCCGGACGTTGCAGTGATCACCGTTGTACCTGAAGGCGGTCTGATTCCTGTTGAAGAGCAGTCATACAACCACACCGGCCGTGTTTGCCGCGTTGCTGATGACGGCAAGCTCTACATCACCCTGGGTCAACCATACAACGTTCAACCTAAAGACAAAATCGACCTGTACAACAAAGTTGGTATTGGCGGCGTAGTGCGCTTGAACCCATTTGATGGTTCAGGCCGCGAAGTTTATGCTATGGGTATGCGTAACCCAGCTGGTATCGAAGTTGGTGCTGATGGCAAAACCATCTGGACCACTGACAACCAGGTTGACGGTCTGGGCAATGACGTTCCTCCAGGCGAGCTGAACAAGCTGACCAAAGCTGGTCAACACTTCGGCTTCCCATACTGGAATGGCAAGTTCAAGGTTGCAGGTTCACCTGCTGCCGGCGAACTCAAAGACATGGTTGAGCCAGCAAATGCTGTCTTCCCACAAGTCGAGTTTCCAGCTCACCAAGCGCAATTGGGTCTGACCGGCTACACCGGCAAGGCTTTCCCTAAGAAATACCACGGCGGTCTGTTCGTCGCTTCGCACGGTTCATGGAACCGTACTGAGCCTAGCGGCTACCTGATCAACTACGTGCCTATCGGTGCTGACGGCAATGCCGGCAAATCTGAAGTTTTTGCAGATGGCTTCCTGGATCCAACCACCAAGCGTGCATTGGGCCGTCCAGTTGACGTCGCAAACATGCCTGACGGTTCGATCCTGGTTTCCGATGACTACGCTGGCGCGATCTATCGCATCAGCTACGTTGGTAACTAATCGGCTGCCTTTGTTGTGATGCCGTGAACCTCAGGTGCCAGAGCTAGTTAGTCTGGCACTTCTGAACAAACGACATATCAACATTAAAGCAATGCGAAATCGCCTGTCCCGATCATTCGAGGCAGGCGATTTTTTTAATCTTTCTGATATATAAAATTATGAAACTATCTTCGATAATTTTTGGCACTTTACTTTGTGCCGGCATATCGACTTCCGCTATAGGTGGCGATATCAGTGCGGGTGAAAAAGTCGCGCAAAATTGTGTGTTATGCCACGGTCAGTATGGCGTGACCAGCATGGCTGGTACGCCTTCCCTAGCCGGTCAACCAGAAGTTTATTTGGCCAGTCAGCTTAAGCAATTCCGTGAAGGCAAACGCCAGAACGCGGTCATGAGCATGATGGCTGCCAACCTGTCCGATGCTGATATCGATAATGTTTCTGCATGGTTTGCTCAATTTGAAATAGAACTCAAGAAGCGCTGATCAACTTGCTTCAGCATGCAGATATGCAAGCGTCCCAAACAAAAAAACCTGCACAATATGCGCAGGTTTTTTTGTTTGATACCGCTTTAAAACCGATTGGTCGTTTTCCTATAAAAGCGAATCGAGTTACTGCTACTTTTTCTGGGCCTCAGTCAAAATTTTCTTTACGTCCAGATGACCAGCATCATCAGCCATGCTTAAAGCTGTTTTACCGCGATTGTCTGCTAATGCCGGGTCAGCACCCTTTGCAAGCAGCAATGCAACCGTTTTAGCGTGCCCTGAACCTGCCGCCCACATAAGGGCAGTGAGGTCATTAGCGTATCGGGCGTTAATGTCTACGCCACGCGCCAGAAGCAGCTCTACAGTCTCTGTTCCACCCACGCCGGCTGCATACACCATGGCGGTTTTCTTCAACTGATCTACGGCGTGTATGTCAGCATTTTTTTCCATCAGCAGACGCGCTATACGCGCATCATCGTTAAACACTGCTGCCATTAACGGCGTCACTTTGGAAGTATTGGCAACATGTATGTTGGCGCCCTTTTCCAGCAAGTAGAGCGCGATATCCGTATGCCGCGCTTTAATTGCCATCATCAAGAGGCTTTCGCCAGGACGATTGCGCGCATTCATGTTGGCACCGTGCTGCTCAATAAGCTTTTGCAGCTTGGCAAGATTGCCTGCTCTTACTGCCGCGAGTGCCTCGTTATGAGGATTATCGACTTGTTGTGAATTTGTTGCGGTGCAGAAACAACAAAAGAGGAAGCCGACCAAACTTCTGGTAATAAATTTCATATTAAAAACCCTAAAAAATCAATGTTTTCTGTTGCCAATTGTCTGAACAAACACTACGATCATCGAGCGCAATAATTAATGTTTTTCTTATTGCCGTCAATAAGAACGTCCGGCTTTAAAGTTCCGTTAAACGATCTTTGAATTGCAGCGAATCTGGCTTTTAACTTTAACCGGATTTCAAGCAAAAATTACCGCCGGACACAGGAGACTTAAAACCCATTACGAGAGGAAGTTAAATGGCTATAAATAAGATGCTAAAAGCACTTGCCGCCACCAGCTTAGTGCTGGCAGGCTCGGCTTATGCGCAAGAACCGATCTCCGGGGCAGGTATCAAGCCTATCCCAATGCCAAACTTTGGCACGGTCAGCCAGTCTATGCTGGATGGTGCAGCAAAAGACGGTAAAAACTGGTTGCACCCAAATGGTAGCTACGAGCAAACCCGCTATCATCCTGCAACCCAAATCAACACCGGCAATGCTGCCAAACTGCGTCCTGCATTCGTCGTTCAAACGGCAATGCTGGAATCAATGGAAACAGCGCCTATCGTTGTAAATGGCGTGATGTTCATCACCACCTCTTACAACCATGTGTACGCTGTGAGCGCAACTACTGGTGAGCAGTTCTGGCACTACAAGCACAAGATAGGCCCTGTGTCGACCTACTGCTGCGGCCCGAACAATAAAGGCGTTGCGATCTCAGAAGGCAAACTCTACATGGGTACGCTGGATGCCAAGATCGTTGCACTTGATGCAAAGAGCGGCAAATTGCTGTGGGAAACACAAATCGCTGATCCAGAACTGGGCTACAGCGAAACCATGGCTCCTACCGTTGTTGACGGCAAAGTGTTGATCGGTACTAACGGCGGCGAGTATGGCGTACGTGGTTTCGTTAAAGCATTTGATGCAAACACCGGCAAACTTGACTGGACCTTCTACACGATTCCAGAAAAAGGCCATGAAGGCGTTTTTGCAGAAAATGATGCGACTGGTCGCAACATGAAGCGTGACATCGCTGCTGAAAAAGCTGCGCTGGCTAAAAATGCTGATTTCTACAAAACCTTAGGTGGTGGTGTATGGATGACGCCAGCTGTTGACAAGAAAACCCGTACGGTATTCTTCGTTGCAGGCAATCCATCTCCTGACCTGTACGGCGCTGAGCGTCCTGGTGACAACCTGTACACCAACTCGATGATCGCTGTTGATCTCGATAGCGGTAAGTACAAGTGGCACTATCAGTACATCGCGCATGACGTCTGGGATCTGGATGCAGTTAGCCCACCAATTCTGGTTGATATCAAGGACAAGAGCGGCAAGATGATCCCTGGTGTTATCCATGGCGGCAAAACTGGCCATATCTACATGCATGATCGTAGCAACGGTAACCTGATCCGCTTCTCAGAAGCTATGGTTTCACAAGAAGGTCTGTGGAGCCTGCCAACACCACAAGGTACCCGTATGTCTTTGGGCGCTAACGGCGGTGTTGAATGGTCGCCTATGGCTGTGAATCCAAAACTGCGTTTGGCATTTGCTGCAAACCTTGAGCAGCCTATGACTTACCACGTTGAAGCCTCTGCTTATCCAGGCGGCAAACTGTGGCTGGGCGGCGCGTTCAAAAATGTACCAGGTGAAGAGCAGTTCGGTAACGTTACTGCTGTAAATCTGGATACCGGCAAGGTAATGTGGAAAGCACGTACACCACAACCTATGATCGGTGGCGTACTGGCAACTGCTGGTGATCTCGTCTTCGCTGGCGAAGGTAATGGCTGGTTCAAAGCCTATGACGCAAAAACTGGCAAAGTACTGTGGCAATATCAGTGCGGCGCTGGCGTAAATGCACCTGCAACTTCATACACTGTAAACGGCAAGCAATACATCGCCGTTGCAGCTGGCGGTAACTCGCAGCTCGACTTCAAACGCGGTAATAGCGTGTTTGTATTCGCACTGTAATTCTGCTTGTTGTACAAAGAGGCTGCCAAGAGGCAGCCTCTTTTTTATCCACTTCAGCGCAATAAGGTTTCATCATGAAATTTCGAATTTTGATACTTGTTCTAGTAGCGCTAAATGTTTTTTCTATAAGTGCGCATGCACAAAATATTGAGGCTGGCAAAAAGAAAGCAGAAGCTTGTGCCGCCTGCCATGGCGTTGATGGCAATGCAGTGGCAACGATGTTCCCGACACTGGCTGGGCAAAATGCACGATATTTATATTTGCAGTTGAAAGATTACAAAGAAGGACGTCGGCAAAATCCTATGATGTCAGCTATGGCTGCAAATTTAGCCAAAGAAGACATGCAGGATCTCGCTGCTTATTTCGCTTCACAAAAACAGCAACGCAGTACATTCAAGGCTGATCCGGTACGCATTAAAGCAGGCGCAGCAAAAGCTGAAGAATCTTTGTGTGCCATGTGCCACATGGGTGGCATGTCAGGTCAAAACGAGATCCCTCGTGTAGCCGGCCAACATCCTGATTATGTGTTGATGCAGCTGAAAAATTTTAAATCACGCGAACGCCACAATGATGCGGGCAATATGACCAGCCTGGCGCAAACCTTGTCAGAAAATGACATGGAAAATCTAGCCCACTGGATTAGCAGCTTGTATTGATGTGTAAATTTATTTTTCTA
>CAIVDH010000003.1 GCA_903904635.1 uncultured Burkholderiales bacterium
ATGCGGAAGCCAATGCTTTTGCCGTCCAAAATTTATTAAGCAAAGATCAGGAAACATTCACGCCCGAATCAGCTCGTAATAAGCGTAGCAGCTTTGTCGTTGATAAATTAGGCCGTGAAGATGATGCGCCACCTGCGCAGGCTTTTGTTGCTGAAGGATCAGATAATTCTGCGCAAGCGAGTGCAGATAAAGCATTTAGTCAGACCGCAAATCAGACCGCAAATCAGAAAATAGATGACGCAGTCAATCTGGCTGAATCAGAAGTCGTTCTGGCACAAGCTAGCGAAGCATCACAACAAGATGTACTCAGCGCAGAGGCTATGGATGCCACCGCGCAAACAGAGATAGCTTCAATGGCTGATGAAGTCGGCTCAGCGCCAGCATCTGATTTTACGCTGGAGCCTGAGGCTGTTATTGCTGAACCTATATCAGCAGCTGCGACGCAGCCAGAATCTGAAGTCATCGTTCCGCCGCCAGTAGAAAATCCACCACCTGCAGCGGCTGCCGTTGCTGGTTTGTCTGTAGTGGCAATTACCAACATGATTAATGCCGCGCGTGAAGAGGCGCACAATGCCGCTTACAAAGATGGATTTTTTGCCGGGCAAGCCAAAGCAAAAGCTGAGCTGCAACAAGAATACGATACAAAATTCGCCGCCCTAAAATCCTTATCCGATGGCGTGCAAGAGTTATCCAATAATGCTGATGCACTGTTTGAACCATTAAAAAAACTGGCTATGCATTTGGCCGAGCAGTTGGTGCGCGGTGAGTTGATGCAATCAGGACAAGCCATTTCGCGCCTGATTGAAAATGCCATGCGCGAGATGGGCGGTAGCGGTGAAAAAACCATGATCGTGCATCTCAATACGGAAGATCTCGAATTATTCCGGCCATTGGCAGAACAGTTTGGTGACAGCATTACCTTGCGCCCAAATTCAACATTAAAACGCGGCAGCGTGCGTGTGTCCCTTGATGGCAGTGTGGTTGAAGATCTGATCGAACGTCGTCTTGAAGGTTTGAACAAATCTCTGGCGCAGCCATCATCAGGCAGCTGGCGTAATGGCCAGAGCACCAGTCTGGCAGCGCGTATCGAAGCGGCCAAGCGTGCCGGTAACGTTGTGCAAGACGTTGCATCAGTAGATGCTGAAGATGTACTACTGGCTGCATCTGATGGCCAGTCTGGCCAAGATCATGCTTGATTTCTCAGCAGTTGCCGATAGTCTGATCGCTCAGACACATACTCCCCCCGCAGGACATACCGGTACGCTGGTTCGATTAGTCGGTATGACACTCGAAGCACGCGGCATCATGGCGCCTCTCGGTGCGCATTGCGAAATCGAAGGCAATGCAGGTCAGAGGCTGGCCGCTGAAGTGGTTGGCTTTAATGATCAGACTTTATTTCTGATGCCCTTTACAGATCCGGTAGGCATAGGCCCAGGCGCTACCGTGCGTGTAGTGAGTCATTCATCTGAAGCCAAACTCGGCGCTGCATTGTTGGGCAGAGTGATCGGTCCGTTAGGTGAGCCACTAGATGGTATGCCTGCGCCGGATTGTCCTGACTCACTGGCTTTGCTTGGTTTACCTTTAAACCCCATGGAGCGTGGGCCGATTAATCAGGTGCTGGACGTGGGAGTTAAAGCGATCAATGGTTTGCTGACTATGGGTCGTGGACAGCGTATCGGATTGATCGCCGGCTCAGGCGTAGGCAAGAGCGTATTGCTCGGTATGCTGACGCGCTTTACCAAAGCCGATGTGGTGGTGATTGGCTTGATTGGTGAACGTGGACGAGAAGTGCAGGCGTTTATTACTGAAGTATTAGGCCCTGAAGGGCGCGCCAAAGCCGTTGTGATTGCCGCACCTGCCAATGTCTCGCCGGTGTTGCGTTTGAAAGCGACGCATCTGACTCATGTGATTGCAGAATATTTTCGTGATCAGGGTAAAAACGTTTTAATGCTGATGGATAGTCTGACCCGGGTTGCGCATGCGCAGCGCGAAATCGGTCTGGCCATTGGTGAGCCGCCAACAGCGAAAGGTTATCCGCCTTCTGTGTTTGCGCTGCTGCCTAACTTGATAGACCGTACAGGTGTAGGCCGCCATGGCTATGGTTCGATCACGGCAATTTATACCGTATTGGCTGAAGGCGATGATGCGCAGGATCCGATTGTGGATATTGCGCGTGCCTCATTGGACGGACAAGTCATGTTGTCGCGCAAACTGGCTGATGCATCACATTATCCGGCGATAGATCTGAATGGTTCTATTTCGCGCGTGATGCAAACCCTGCTTGATCCTGCTGATTTAAAAACGGCGAATCGGTTTCGCAGGCTTTGGTCGTTGTATCAGCAAAATCAGGATTTGATTTCAGTCGGTGCGTATGAAACTGGATCGAATGCGGACATTGATCAGGCAATTGCATTGCGTCAGAAGCTGGAGCATTTTCTGCGCCAAGACATGCACATCAGCGCAGATTACGAAACCACCAGACAAGAAATCCGACAGC
>CAIVDH010000004.1 GCA_903904635.1 uncultured Burkholderiales bacterium
CTCGTGCTTTGCAAAAGCGGTTACGCTATGCAGATATTCATTGCCGATCTCTACGATTAATACACCTTCTTTATTTAATCTTTCTTTTGCACCTGCAACAATTTTGCGCACCAGATCCCTGCCATCTACACCGCCGGCTAAGGCTATTTGGGGCTCATGCTGATACTCGGCAGGTAGCGTCGACATGGACGTGCTGTTGACATAGGGCGGGTTGGTGATGATGAGATCGTATTTTTTCTTGGGTAGCTTGGTGTAGAGATCAGATTCGATTAGCGTAATGCGATCGTGTAGCTGATAGATATCAAGATTTAATTTTGCAACGGCCAAGGCATCAGCGGAAATATCAACCGCATCAATTTTCGCAAAGGGAAAGGCATCGGCCAGCATGATGGACAGGCAGCCTGAGCCGGTGCAGAGCTCGAGTATGTTCAACACCGCATCTGGGTCTTGTACCCAAGGCGAAAACTGCTCTGGTATGAGCTCGGCGATGAAGGAGCGCGGCACGATGACGCGTTCATCGATATAAAAACGATAATCACCCAACCAGGCTTCATTGGTCAGATAGGCGGCTGGCACACGTTCTTGCGCACGGCGCTCTATGACAGCTAGCAGCTGTTTGATTTCATCAGGTAAAAGCTTAGCGTCCAGAAAAGGTTCTAGTTTATCTAGCGGCAGCTTTAATGAATGCAGCAGCAGATAAGCGGCTTCGTCAAAGGCGTTGCTGCTGCCGTGACCGAAGGTGAGACCTTCTGTATTGAATCGGGTGACGGCGTGGCGTAGCAGATCGCGCAGGGTGGTGTATGGGGTGGTCATGCAAGCAGTAAATTTTCCAGTGTACGACGATAGATATTTTTAAGCGGCTCAATTTCGGCCACAGCAATGTGTTCATCTATTTTGTGGATGCTGGCGTTGGTGGGGCCGAATTCAATGACTTGCGGACAGATCTGCGCGATAAAACGCCCATCGGATGTGCCGCCTGCGGTGGAGAGCTCGGTGGTGATGCCTGTTTCGGCAGATATCGCATCGGTGAGCGCGGTGCTTAATGCACCGCGCGGTGTTAAAAATGGCAGGCCGCCTACTGTCCAGCGCAAATCATATTGAAGATCATGTTTGTCCAGAATCGAGATGACTTGCTGCTGCAAGCCTTCGACTGTGCTCGCGGTAGAAAAACGGAAATTGAAATCAATGATGCATTCGCCGGGTATGACATTTGATGCGCCGGTGCCGGCATGAATGTTGGACATTTGCCAGGAAGTCGGCGCGTAATAATCATTACCGGCATCCCATGTGATGGTGGCCAGTTCTGCTAACGCTGGCATGGCCAGGTGAATAGGATTTTTTGCCATATGCGGATAAGCGATATGACCCTGCACACCTTTGATGATGAGCTTGCCGGACATGGTGCCGCGTCGGCCATTTTTTATCATGTCGCCTATTTTGCTCACTGAAGTGGGCTCACCGACGATGCAGTAATCAAGTTGTTCGCCGCGTGCTTTTAATTGATTGCAGACGATGACGGTGCCATCGGTGGCCGGGCCTTCTTCATCGCTGGTGATGAGAAAGCCTATCGAACCTTTATGGTCAGGATGGGCGGCGGTAAATTCTTCAACGGCGACGATCATTGCAGCTAATGATGTTTTCATATCGGCTGCACCGCGGCCGTAAAGTTTGCCATCACGATGGGTGGGTTTGAATGGATTAGACGTCCATTTTTCCAGTGGCCCGGTCGGCACGACATCGGTGTGGCCGGCAAATACCAGTAGCGGCTGCGTATCACCTCGGCGCGCCCATAAGTTTGTGACGTCGCCTGATTGTATGGTCTCGCATGCAAAGCCCAATGGTGTGAGCAATTCAGACATACGATTTTGGCAGCCTTTGTCTTCGGGGGTGACGGAAGACAGCGTGATGAGTTCTTCGGTGAGTGCCAGCGTCCTGCTCATGGCTATGCTTTCAATTGTTGTTGATAGAGGTCTGCGGTAAAACCAACTAATACGGCGTTGTCCATGCACAGCACAGGGCGCTTGATGACGCTGGTTGATTCGAGCATGAGCGCAATGGCACTGGCTTGATCGACTACGGCTGCTTTTTTTTCTTCAGGCAGATTGCGCCAGGTCATGCCTTTTTTATTGACTAGCGCTTCCCATGGCACGGCCTTTAACCAATGTGCGATTTGTTCTGATGTGAGCCCGGCTTTTTTGAAATCATGAAACGTGTGGGCTAGTTGATGATCGTCCAGCCAGGTGCGGGCTTTTTTTACCGTATCGCAGTTGGGTATGCCGTAGAGTATCAGGGACATGATGACGTTAGCTTGTGTTTGGTATTTTGCTTCAGATAAAAAAGTCGCCGGAGTGCGGCGACTTTACTGCGGGTTGAATCACTACAATTTAGTCACGCAACAATTCATTAATGCCGGTCTTGGCACGTGTTTTAGCATCAACACGTTTAACGATCACGGCGCAATACAAGCTGTATTTGCCATCCGCTGAAGGCAGATTGCCAGAGACAACTACGGAGCCGGCAGGTATACGGCCATAAGTGACTTCACCGGTTGCGCGATCATAGATTTTGGTAGATTGACCGATGTACACGCCCATGGAGATGACGGAATTTTCTTCGACGATGACGCCTTCGACGACTTCCGAGCGTGCGCCTATGAAGCAGTTGTCTTCAATGATGGTTGGGTTGGCTTGCATGGGTTCGAGTACGCCGCCGATGCCAACGCCACCGGACAGATGGACGTTTTTACCGATTTGCGCGCAGGAGCCAACGGTGGCCCAGGTGTCAACCATGGTGCCTTCATCGACATAAGCGCCGATGTTGACATAGGACGGCATCAATACGACATTTTTGCCGATGAAGCTGCCGCGACGCGCAACAGCTGGTGGCACGACACGAAAGCCGCCTTTGACGAAATCGGCTTCGGTGTAGCTGGCAAATTTAGTTGGGACTTTGTCATAGAACTGCATGTTGGCGCCAGCTGGCATAGGCATATTGTCTTCGAGACGGAATGACAGCAGCACGGCTTTCTTAATCCATTGATTCACTACCCAGCTACCGCTGTCTTTTTGTGCAACGCGCAGTGTGCCTTGATTGAGTTGTTCAAGTACCGCAGCGACGGCTTCACGTATTTCAGCAGGGGCAGATTTAGGCGAGAAGCTGGTGCGCTCTTCCCAGGCGTTGTCGATGATGGTTTGTAGTTGTTGGGTCATGATGAGAGTTTTATTGTTAAAGTAAAAAATCAGGATGCAGCCAATTTGCGGGTGAATTCTACGATACGCTTTGCCGCTTCTAAGCATTCGTCTACTTCGGCAACCAGTGCCATGCGTATGCGATTGGCGCCGGGGTTGATGCCATGGGCATCGCGTGCGACATAGCTGCCCGGCAGAACCGTGACATTGTATTGCGCATAAAGGCGGTGGGCGAATTCAGTGTCGGTAATGCTGACTAATTTATCGACCTTGGCCCATAAATAAAAACCGGCGTCTGGCAAGGCAACATCCATGACTTCGGCAAGCATGGGTGTGATCTGCTGGAATTTTTGCAGATATTTGGCACGGTTTTCGGCAACGTGTGTTTCGTCTTTCCAGGCTGCCACTGATGCAGCTTGTATCGAAGGGCTCATGGCGCTGCCGTGATAGGTGCGGTAGAGCAGAAATTTTTGCAGTATAGCGGCGTCGCCTGCAACAAAACCTGAGCGCATGCCGGGTACGTTGGAGCGTTTGGACAAACTGGAAAATGCAATCAGGCGATCATAGCGATTGCGCCCCAGTTTGTGTGCAGCTTCCATTGCACCCAGTGGCCGCTCGCTGCCGAAATAAATTTCGGAATAGCATTCGTCGGCGGCGATTACAAAACCATGCTTGTCAGATAACGCAAATAGTTCGCGCCAGTCGTCCAGCGTTAGTACGGCGCCGGTAGGGTTGCCCGGTGAGCAGATGAAGAGCAATTGCACGCGTGGC
>CAIVDH010000005.1 GCA_903904635.1 uncultured Burkholderiales bacterium
GCGGTTTCATTTAAAAATATATCTTGTACAACGATACATTCCATTGCACTCATGGCTTTGGTGACATGCAAGGTGTTAGGGTCAGACTGAACAATATCCTCGCCTTGGCAATACAAGCCCATGAAGCTGCCATCAATGGCAGAGTCAAACATGTTGGGTATGCGCAGGCCTGGCTCTGCATCGAGTGTGACGCCCCAGACGGCTTCAAATTCAGCGCGTGCGATGTTGTCGGAGATATGACGATAGCCCGGCAGCTCATGCGGGAAGGATCCCATGTCGCATGAACCTTGCACATTGTTTTGTCCGCGCAGCGGATTAACGCCGACACCTTCACGACCAACGTTACCGGTGACCATGGCGAGATTGGCGATGCCCATGACGGCGGTGGAGCCTTGTGCGTGTTCGGTTACGCCTAAGCCGTAATAGATTGCTGCATTACCGCCGCTTGCATACAGACGCGCAGCGCCGCGCAATTCTTCAGCAGGCACGCCTATGACTGCAGCCAATGCTTCGGGTGAGTTTTCTTCGCGTGACACAAATTCTTTCCAGTCTTTGTATGACTGGATATCGCAACGCTCGGCGATGTAATCTTCTTTGCACAGGCCTTCGGTGACGATCACATGCGCAAGTGCGGAGACGATGGCCACGTTAGTGCCGGGCTTGAGCTTGAGATGATAGTCAGCTTGTACATGCGGTGACTTGACCATTTCGGTGGTGCGCGGATCAATGACGATCAGTTTTGCACCCTGACGCAGACGACGTTTCATCTGAGATGCAAACACCGGATGCGCGGCCACTGGGTTGGCGCCGATGACCATGATGACATCCGCATGCATGACTGAATCAAAGGTTTGCGTACCAGCTGATTCGCCTAGTGTTTGTTTGAGGCCATAGCCGGTAGGCGAATGACAGACGCGCGCGCAGGTGTCGACGTTGTTGTTGCCGAAGGCAGCGCGCACGAGTTTTTGTACCAGATAGGTTTCTTCATTGGTGCAGCGTGATGAGGTAATACCGCCGATAGAATTTTTACCGTATTGTGCTTGTATGCGGCGGAACTCACTGGCTGCATAGCCGATGGCTTCTTCCCATGAGACTTCTTGCCATGGATCAGTGATGTGCTTTCTGATCATCGGTTTTAACATGCGATCTTTATGGGTCGCATAGCCCCACGCAAAACGACCTTTTACACAGGAATGGCCGTGGTTGGCTTTGCCGTCTTTATGCGGCACCATGCGTACGACTTCATTGCCTTTCATTTCGGCTTTGAATGAGCAACCCACACCGCAGTAAGCGCAGGTGGTGGTTTTGCTGTGTTCTGCCTGACCCATCATGATGACGGTTTTTTCTGTCAGCGTTGCTGTCGGGCAGGCTTGTACACAAGCGCCGCAGGATACGCATTCGGAATCCATGAAAGATTCATTTTGACTCGGTGCTACGCGTGATTCAAAACCGCGGCCATCGATGGTCAGTGCAAAGGTACCTTGTGTTTCTTCACAGGCGCGCACGCAGCGATTGCAGACTATGCATTTTGATGGATCGTAGGTGAAGTAGGGATTGGATTCATCCTTTTTCATCTTCAGATGATTTTCACCTTCATAGCCATAGCGCACTTCGCGCAGACCAACCACACCGGCCATATCTTGTAATTCGCAATTGCCGTTAGTGGGGCAGGTGAGGCAATCAAGCGGATGGTCGGAGATGTACAGCTCCATGACGCCTTTGCGGATGTCAGCGAGTTTGTTGGTTTGTGTTTTGACCTTCATACCCGGCTCGCACGGTGTGGTGCAAGATGCCGGGTAACCTTTGCGGCCTTCGATTTCAACTAAGCATAAGCGGCAAGAGCCGAAGGCTTCCAAGCTGTCTGTGGCGCACAGTTTGGGTACATTCACGCCAGCGTCGGTTGCGGCACGCATCACGGAAGTACCTTTGGGTACGGTGACGGATACGCCATCAATTTCTAGCGTGACGGATACATCCGATACGCGTGCTGGTGTGCCGTAGTCGATGTCATTGAGTGTGTTCATGTTTTGTCTCCTGCAATCTTTGGTTTCAGGCTGCTTGTGCTTTTTGCTTAGTTTGGAAATCTTCAGGGAAGTGATTCATTGCAGATAAAACCGGAAATGGTGTCATGCCACCCATGGCGCATAGCGAGCCGTTTAACATGGTGTCGCACAGATCACGTACCAGATGAATCTGTTGTTCTACATTTTCGCCGTGACGCACTTTGTCTAATGCTTCTTTGCCGCGCGTAGAGCCGATACGGCAGGGGGTGCATTTGCCGCAAGATTCAACAGCGCAAAATTCCATTGCGTAGCGCGCCTGCGTGAGCATGTCGACGGTTTCGTCAAATACGACAATGCCGCCATGCCCTAGGGTGCCACCGATAGCAAGAAAGGCTTCGTAATCCAGTGGTAAATGAAATTGTGATTGAGGCAGGTAAGCGCCGAGTGGGCCGCCGACTTGTACGGCCTTGATGGCTTTGCCGCTGCGGGTGCCGCCACCAAATGTGTGCAGCATGTCGTGCAGGCTGACACCAAATGCTTTCTCAACGAGACCGCCAAATTTTATGTTGCCGGCTAGTTGTATCGGCAATGTGCCACGTGAGCGACCCATACCAAAATCACGATAGTACGTTGCACCACGCGCAAAAATTACCGGCACGGTTGCTAATGAAATGACGTTGTTGATAACGGTGGGTTTGCCGAATAAACCAGAGATGGCAGGCAGTGGCGGTTTGGCGCGTACGATGCCGCGCTTGCCTTCTAAGCTTTCAAGCAACGCAGTTTCTTCGCCGCAGACATAAGAGCCTGCGCCCATGCGCACTTCGAGTTCGAATGCCTTGCCTGAGCCGAGTATATTTTCACCCAGGTAGTTATTGGCGCGCGCAATGATGATGGCGGCATTGAGCGCAACGATCGCATGCGGATATTCAGAGC
>CAIVDH010000006.1 GCA_903904635.1 uncultured Burkholderiales bacterium
ATCCACTCTTATTTAAATGGAGTGATGTACTATTTTATCTCTGTTTTTAAAACTTGAAATTGAGTTTGGAAACACTCCCCTAGTTTTCCTGATAAACCGTTTCTAATTCTATCTCTTATTATTCCACCGCCTTTTTTGACCGAGGTTACTTTTGAATCAGTTTGTTTTTGAATTTCATATCCTTTAGTTTCAAGATCGATAACCATAATTTGAGTGTTTTCCCACTCTCTTTTTACAGGCGCTATACACATAACCAATGCGCTATTATCAATCCAATTGATTTGTTGCTCAACTGATTCTGGACTGTTATGCCTTACTTCCAAAATTTCTTCATCTTTAAAGTTAAGAACACTTGAGCGCAGATTTTTATCGCTAAAGAAATCTGCTGGATATACGATAGCGCCAATACCTGGAAATTTATCATTTAACCCCTTTTTTAGAATTGCATTACCAGCAGCCAGAAGTTCAAGCTCTTCTATAACACTGTCACCTGCTTTATCTATTCCTGAGTTAACTGATATTAAAAAATCATAGCCACCAGACTTACCTTTTTTTGCTCTTATATCTTCGACAGTTGTTGAATCTATTGTAAATAAAGCTGGGGAGCGATCCCTGAGAACGATAATATGATAATTCGCCCACGGGCAACAATTTCCCGCACTTCTTGACGAGGCTATAATAAACTCTGGCTTACTAATGTTTGGGTAAACCGAGTCGAAATCTATATAATCATTGTGGATTGACTCATACCGCCCACCAACCTCAAGTATTTTTGCTGTATCAGACTTTATGAGTACGTTTGTATCGCCTATCTTTATGGCTGAGATTGTTAGACTGCTCAAATTATGATTTTTATTTTCGGGATATTTTGCGCTCCATTGATAAACATATTCTTGATTTCCATTTGTCAAATTGCTTAGTCCATTCAAATCAGATGCATTGCACCCAGTAATAAAGACAATAGAAATACCAATAGAAAAAAATATATTTCTCATTTTCAAATTCTTTTCAAAAAAATGCTTTTGACACGTTAGCCATCCTTTATATCGACATAGCCAGAACTTTCAGAAATAATTTAGAACTCGTCCTACCCGTTCCCAGGGTGCTTTTGCCTTCTATTTTGCTGCCAAGTCGGCAGAATTCTCGCCATCAGCCTGCAACACTCCAAATTAAAGCGCCCTTAGCACCGTGTTTTCTGCAGAACTGCCAGCGTTGGCTGTTGTCATGCGTCATGGTTCCCCCGAGTTAAAGGCTGGCGGCCGAACGAGCGGCCTGGTCGTAAATGCCGGACAGCAAGCGCAGCAGGCGGGCGAGTTCACCGATGTCGCGGTTGAGCGCGTCGTCGGCATTGAGCGCATCAATCAGGCAAGATTCCCGTATCTCGCGGTAACGCTCGACAAATTGGCGGCCCAGCTCAGTGGCTGCATAAGTCACCTCCTTGCCGTTTTTTTGCGAGGCCAACACGCCCAGACCTTGCAGTTTTTTGAGCGAGTAGTTGATCAGGTGGGTGTCTTCCACGTTCATGATGAAGCAGATGTCAGCTAGCCGCTTGTCGCGGGCCCGGTGCGTGACATGGTGCAAGACCATCACGTCGAGCGGCGTCAAGTCTTTCAGGCCCGCCGCGCTCATGCAATGCACGATCCAGCGGTGAAAAGCGTTACCGGCGACGATAAGACCAAATTCAAACTCACTCATCTCAGCGCTTTGCGGCGAGACCAGATGCGCTGATGAAACGATGGGTGAGGGCTGCTGCGACGGCCCGACTTGGGATTCTTGTTGCATCACTTGATTGTAGATAAATCAACTACGATTCATCGACAATTTGCCAATGTTTAGGGAAAACACCGATCTATGCCTTTTGAATCCGCCTTACATTCAAGGCCAACCATCCCCGTCTTTGGAGCATTGATGACATCTACCCCCACCGTGACCACGCCGCCTGAGCCAATGCGTCCTTAAGCCAACATGCTGCCCGTGACCGCCATCTGCATCGGCGCCAGCCTGGGCGCGCTAGCGCGATGGGGGCTGGGCCTGTGGCTCAACCCGGTCGCCCTATTGCCGCTGGGTACGCTGGCGGCCAACCTGCCGGGCGGCCTGGCAGGTGCAAAGTGCTGGTATTTGCGGGGGCTTGTGCGATCAGTTTGCCACGCCGATACACCCGCAAGCGTGTGGCGCGCAGGCGGATGGCTTCTACGGGGTCGCTAGCCTGTAGCAAGACCATGTCCGCATGGCAACCGGCGGC
>CAIVDH010000007.1 GCA_903904635.1 uncultured Burkholderiales bacterium
AACCAAGATGCGCGTAATAACCTGGCGGCAAAGATTTATTTTCTGCGCGTGCTTTTTCTATGTCCTGCTCTAATTTAATAATTTGATCGGCAGCATTGAATTTTCCGGGATTACTGTAATTTTCATAGAGCTGACTTTCGTAACTTCCCCATTGATAAAGTCTAGCCTGTTGATTGGCACAACCTGACAATATGAATATACAAATACATAGGGTGATGAAAACTTTCTGATTTTTCATGACATTGAATAGATAGGTTTTAGAATTGATGTAACAAGTCGGTTTAATTGCTGCCCGCTTTGTTTGGTTTCCATGCGCCTTGCTCTATTCCGTCAACCAGACGATTGACTGCCTCGCGTATAGCCAGATCGAGTACCTTGCCATTTAGTGTCGAGTCATAGGCAGACGTCCCACCGAAACCGATTACTTCGCGATTAGATAAAGCGTATTCGCCTGCGCCCTGGACTGAAAAAATAACTTCGGAAGTTACCGGATCAATCACATTCAGACTCACCTTGGAATAAGCAATTTGTGTTTTACCGCGACCCAGGATGCCGAATAATTGTTGATCGCCGGTTTCTTTGCGTCCAAATTCAGTCACATCACCGGTGATCACATAAGCGGCACCTTTAAGCTGCTGGGCGCGGCCGCTGAGTCTGGCTTCTTCTTTGATTTCATTTAAATTATCTCTGTCCATCACTGAAAACCGATTGGACTGTTGCAGGTGGGTGATCAAAATGGTCCGTGATTGTGCGCCCAGGCGGTCTACGCCGCTAGCAAACATGCCTGTCATGAAGGTGGACCGATTATCAAATTTGCCTATGGCCAGACTGCTTTTTTGTCCGGTATAGCTGGTGTTTGCTGAGTTAACTTTTAAAGGCGTGACCGTATTGGAAGTTTCTGTTGCGCATCCAGCTAAACCTAGGATTATGGTCAGAGCTGTAATGATAGAGGCGTGTCGAATCATGGCGATACCTTAAGAAAAGAGAAATTGGCTTAGCCTGTTGTTGAGTTGGCTACGAGAATGTTAATTATGGCAACTAATTTACATTAAGACAACTTAAATTATTGTTTTTTTTTTGTTGATTACAGGGGTCTGAATACCAAAATAGTTTCAAGCCCCGCTGAAAACCAAATGCCAGAGTTTTTTAACTGCTTCAGCGTGTTGACTTACCTTGTCAATTGAAACACGGGCACGATCCTCGCCTTTTAATCTAATTTGATGCTGAATTTTTCGGAAAAGTCGGTACGCATCGGCGACCTCTTCAGCGAGTGCCGCCTCAATTAAATTCGATGCCCCAGCAAGATTAAGTAAGGCAATATTGCCAATATCGCCCGCGATTTCCGGATGATTGGCCGTATGCCGTAGAACCAGATATTGAACAATGAATTCGATATCTATCATCCCGCCTGCATCATGCTTGACGTCGAACAGGCCGGAATTATTTGGATGCGCATCATGCATACGCTTGCGCATGGCCAGTATTTCATTTTTCAATAAGGCTGCATCGCGCGTTTGCCGCAAGACTTCAACCCGTAGCGATTCAAAGTGTCCACCTATTGTGGTGTCACCTGCGCAAAAACGAGCTCGCGTCAGTGCCTGATGCTCCCAAATCCATGCTGCG
>CAIVDH010000008.1 GCA_903904635.1 uncultured Burkholderiales bacterium
CTCATCCAAAATGGGATGAAAGACCGTTGCTGCTCATCGTTCTTAAGCCTGATCAAGTCATTGATAAAGAAACGATATTGCATTTCTTATCGGACAAAGTGGCTAAGTGGTGGCTGCCGGATGACGTGATATTTGTTGCATCATTGCCGGTGAGTGGTACTGGTAAGGTTCAGAAGAATGAACTCAGAAAACAATATGGTGGGATCTTTAGCTGATAACAACTTAATTCGTCTGTCAGTATATTGATTTATCCGGTATGAACTACCGGATTTTAATTTCGACGGCTATTCCATAATTCCCACGGTAGCGCAATTAGAAACAAAGTATTCGTCAATAAGTAACGTTTCATCAACCGGGTTGGTTCTTTCATTAATCTATACAGCCACTCAAAGCCGGCATGCTGCCAGGCTAGGGGCGCGCGTTGCAAGGTACCTGCGTGATAATCAAAAGCTGCACCTACACCTAACATTACGGCATGAAGTTGACCTTTATGCCTTGCCATCCATTTTTCCTGCTTCGGACAACCAAGTCCAACCATGATGATTTTTGCTCCGGATTGCTTGATGTGATTACAGATAGATGATTCTTCGTCATCACTTATAGCGCGAAATGGCGGTGATATATGTCCCGCTATCTGTAACGATGGAAATGATGCGCGCACTATGCTTATTAGTTTTTGTAATGCGTGTTCTGTTCCGCCATAAAAAAATACAGATAAACCGAGTTGTTCAGACTGGGCAAGCGCGCACCACATTAAGTCCGGTCCACTAATACGCTGCTGCTCCGGCCAGCTGCGTTTGTGCATTAGCCACACTAGGGGCGCGCCATCTGGCAAGATCATGTCGCTGCTATCAAGCGCATGTCGTAGGCCAGCATCGCTTCTGGCGCTGACAGCAACATGCACATTACAGAGTGACACAATGCGTGATTCACGTTTATCAGCCCATGTCGTAATATTTTCTATTGCTTTAGCCCATGAGATTGCATCAATGCGTGTTCCTAAAATAGTGGTGACATTTTTATTCATCGTTCTATCTTAATTTTTAATCAAGATTGATTTGAACGCAGTTTGTAGCGAACAGTTGTGACAGCGCGCAAAACATTTACCTGCCTTTGCTTCAATCTGAGCTTTTATTTTTTTACAAGGTCAAATATGGCAATGAGACTGTCTGTCCCATGCAGTATCCCAAGCAGAATTCAATCGCGCAGATTACGAATAGAAAATGCATTTCTAAATTTTTGCGGTCATTCAGATAAAAAAAGAATACTTGAAATACATGATACTGAAAATATTGCAAAATATTTAACCGGAAAACTAGCTCATGCTGATAGCGAGTTTGATTGGGTAGCTTGCTATGAAGTGATAGAACGACTTGAAACTAGTGAAAAGCAGTTTGCATTGCTTAATGAGTTAATGCGCCTTGCGAAACAAGGCGTTTTCGTCTCTACAGTCAATCGGCGTCATCCTATCGATATGCAAAGTGGACTACCTTTTATAAATAAATTGAAGTCTAATAAGACTGAAAAATTATTAGATGCTGATGAAATCAATGCGTTGGCTGAAAAACTACCGGGCAATCCAACATGGGAGCTGGGTCATATACGATACGCTGGAATCAAATCGCATTATTTTTTAATGATAAAAAAATAAAATCACGATCACGAATTAGTTTTTACTGATAAAGATTTTGTGTCGCAATAATTTTTAACAACCTGTAAATTACTCATGCGCAGAAGCGGGTTTGTTTTGTGTGACACTAAATTTAGAAATTCCTCGAGCTTCTTCCAAATGCCCAGTCTATCTATGTCTATTGAGTGGCACCATAAGTGAAAGATCCCGCCACGCCTGCAGACATAATCAAAGAGTAGATACAATCGTTCCAGCCAGTCCTGCTCAGGAAGCAGCACAGTCAATAGGTCCTTGCGTTTATCCCATGCGCGCTGACTAACAAAATTTTTTAACATCACTGTCCGGCTATGGGGATAAAACTGAACTGTAGTTGGCAGTTCAAAGGGCTGATAGCCTGCATCAAAGCGTAGGTTTTGTATGGTGCGCGCGTAGGTGAATCCTGCAGAGCGTACCATTTTTCTATGTACTGGCTGGTAGCTACCCCCGGGATAGCAAAATCCTTGTACAGGCTGGCCTAGATGGTCTTCTAATATTTTTTTGCCTGAATTAATTTGATACAGCGCCTCGACAATTTGTATGTTTTTTAAAAATTTATGGCTAAGCGTATGTGAGCCTATTTCAAAATTAGTTGATAGCTCTCTTAATGCTGGTGGTCTTAAAACTGGATGACCTTCACAATTTTTGACCGGCACATAAAATGTAGCCTGTAATTCATGCCTGAGCAGCATTTCAGCCAAACGCAAATCCAGCGGATGACCATCGTCTACTGACATGGTAAAGATGGCTCCACTCATGGCTGATTGTTATGTGCACGTGCATGTTTATATGACCAGCGCAACCAGCCATCAAGCCTGCCACGCGTCACTGCCATGCCATGCGCCAGTTCTGCGCCTAGCCGGCCTTTAAGTACAGGTCGCAAAACAGGTGCCAGTAGCCCACGCAAAATTACCCACTTGGGTAAACCATGTTTGGCATAGAGCGCGCCAGTGCCTCTTGCTCGATGTCTAGCTGCACGGCGTGTTTTCTCGCTACCTTTCGTAATTTTCGGTTCTGGTTTGTGATGCACCTGCGCTGTAGGTTCATACGCCAGTAATGCGCCGGCACGCAAGGCGCGTAATACGATATCGGTTTCTTCTGCAGCGCCAAACCACTGACCTATACCGAGTCTGCCATCAAAGCCACCTATTTGTTTGACTAGATCACGCTGAAAAAATAGCGTAATCGAGGAAACGGGTATATCTCGAAAGCGGCATGATCTGTCCCAGCTTAAAAGGCCAGGTGGCACTTCGCTATCTTGCTCGGTCCAGCGGCAAATTACACCCTGGGGCATGTCATTGCGACGACTACGCTTCATGATGCGCTCTAATGTTTGTGGTTCATACCAGCAGTCATCATCAGGAAAGCCCAGCCATTTACCGCTTGCTGCTGCTATGCCGGCATTACGGGCCAGTGCTAAGTTCGGCGGATAGTGCTGTCTATGCTTGAGTACGATACCCAGACTGCGTGCGCGCTGCAAAATATACTTTAATCGGTCATCCTGATTTTGATCGACAACGATGACTTCAAAATCACGAAAGCTTTGGGCGATTAGTGAGTCAAACAGACGGTTTAGCTCGGTAGTACGACCTACGGTTGCCAGTATTAATGACATTTCACGCATGAGAGCCTCGCTGGATTAAATAGCGTGCCTTTTGATGGCGCACGCAATAACGCATAAAGTGCATTGCTTGTAAAAATGGGGTGCCCTGGGTATGGCGCATACGTACGGCAAAATCTTCCCGCATTGCGGCTAATTTATTACGGGTTGAAAGACTGCCGGCATGTTCACGAAATGCAGCTAGTGGTGTATTGAGTTGCAAGGGATTAGCCAGCTTGGCAAGCTTTAGCCATAAGTCATAGTCCATGGCATAGCGCAGACTGGTATCAAAG
>CAIVDH010000009.1 GCA_903904635.1 uncultured Burkholderiales bacterium
CTAATACAGGAAAACTATTGTGGATTTTTTCGTTATTTGATTCTATGCAGGCCCGAATCTGGCTAAATAATTTCTCAGCGCGAGCCAGTGCTAATTTATCGACATCGGCTTGTGGGGCTTGTACGCTTGCATCGTTTGCATAACTCACAGGTGCCAGAAAAAAAATCAGCATGGCAGTGGTCAGTATGCTACTCAGTTGCTGTTTCATGATGTCACTTTCTGAGCACGGTTTTATTAAGAAGCGCTATCAAAATGACGCTGACTGCGTTGCTTCGCCTTGTCGCACAGACGTACTGCCTGCGGCTTCACGCCTTGCCACCCCATTTTGATAGACGCTCTTAATTAAATATTTTTAAGTTTTTTATATGTATGAATCCTACCTTGAAAAATACTATAAAAATGCTGTTTCTGCTGCAGATGATTGGCGTTGTGCAGTTGGCGCAAGCCAGTTGCATATCTGAGAATTCATCGCATATTTGTGGAAGGTTCAAGACCATCATGGCTGAATCTTCACAGGTGCTGGGTAATGAGCTTGCCGTATGTGGTGGCATGCTCAGTGGCCTTGATTCGACAGTCTCAACTGAAATTAAAGAAGCGTACGGATTTAATGCTGCAGATTTGAATAACGCGGGGATTATGTTTTTGGAGATGGCACATCGCTATATCACTTGGTCTGAAGTCCTAAGGCTGAGCGACAGAGAGAAAAAAAGATGGAAAGAAAATCCGGAAGTAGGAAAAATGTTCAGTAGCATTGAAATACAAAAATGTCTGAATAGGCTGGAACAGTAATGATCAAATTTTACTCGCTCACATTGAAGGGCAGCGAATTCAGATAGCACTGCGACTTCAGCTGCATTTTATTTTGGAAATTTAAATTTGATAACATGCGGCACACCGCTTTCGCCAGGAAACTTGGTAAAAGCACTCTGCACCAGATAAGGCATGACTGTAGCCAGATTGCCTTCTTTGCCATCACTACTGACCGTTGCGTCATAAATCGCACGATCACTTGTCAAATCAGTAATTTTAATTTTTAGCTCGCGATGAAACACGGTGTAGCGCCGCTCTACCTCGCGTGCCATAGGCATGCTAGGCCACATCGTTCCGTAGTAAGGATGCCCCCAGCCTGGGCCTACCCAATAGGGATAGTGATAACCCGGCCCATACCAAGGCGTGCCGTACCAGGAATCCACTAAGACAGTTTGTATGACATGTACATCGCGCCCGGTAATCAAGCTGCTAAATGAAACTTTTAATTGCGGGCTTTCTTTGTCAGCCGGTTCGCGCAAGCCTACTCTTATGAGTTCTTTGCGGATCAGATTTTCCACATTACGGTGAGCCAAATCCTTGGCCTGCTCCTCGGTATGCGCAAAAACAAAAGATGGATTGCCAAAATCTTTCGGCCACTCATGGAATGCAGTGACTTCGCTTTTTATGGTGCTTGCACATCCTGTGAGCAGGGCAGTAAAAAAAGTTAGCAATAACAGCATCAAGCGCACGATAATTCTCCGAAATAAATATTCGATGCAAATCTGATATCAAACTCATCATACCTCTATTGGCCGTCTTGGTAGAATGTGTTTTTTGATGTGGTTACCAAGCTTGATTTTCAGCTTGATTGTCAGCTTGATTGTCAGCTTGATTGTCAGCTTGATTCTCAGCTTTTTCAACCATCAAACAGATTTGATAGCCCTCACTTACAAACATTCCCTATGCGTACCGATACAGCCGCTGCAATTTTCCGCCATAACTATGCCCAACCTGCCTATTGGGTAGAAACAGTAGACCTGGGTTTTGATCTTTCACCCTCTGCCACCCGTGTCGCCGCACGAACCAGGCTAAAACGCAATCCGGATAGCCCACATCGCGCAATCGTGCTTTTTGGCGAAGAGCTGGAGCTCGTTGCCATACGCATGAATGGCAAGAGCTTAAGCAAACGTCATTATCAGCTGGAACACGGCCGCCTCACTATCGCTGATGCGCCCGATGAGGTAACGCTGGAAATTGAAACCTTATTGCGTCCTGATAAAAATACTTCGCTCATGGGGCTCTATGTTTCAGGCGGAAATTTTTTCACGCAATGCGAAGCTGAAGGATTTCGCAAAATCACTTACTTTCCTGATCGCCCCGATGTGATGGCCAAATACCGCGTCATGCTGCGCGCGGATAAAGCCCAATATCCTGTGTTGCTATCGAATGGCAATCTGATTGAGCAGGGTGACTTGGGTGATGGTCGTCATTACGCATTGTGGGAAGACCCATTCAAGAAGCCATCGTATCTGTTTGCGCTAGTGGCTGGCAAACTGGTGTGTGAAGAACAGACACTGCGCTTAAATTCTGGCCGTGATGTGTTGCTACAAGTTTGGGTAGAGCCGGGCAATCTCGACAAGACTGCGCATGCGATGGAGTCGCTAGTCAAAAGCATACGCTGGGATGAACAGCGTTTCGGACTTGAACTCGATCTTGATCGCTTCATGATCGTGGCCGTGGGTGATTTCAATATGGGCGCGATGGAAAATAAAGGCCTGAATATTTTTAACACCAAATATGTCTTAGCCAATTCACGTATTGCCACGGATGCAGATTACGCCAACATAGAATCCGTAGTCGGCCATGAATATTTTCATAACTGGACCGGCAATCGCGTTACTTGCCGCGACTGGTTTCAGCTTTCATTAAAAGAAGGACTGACTGTATTTCGTGATCAGGAATTTTCTGCCGACATGATAGGTAGCGACAGCGGTCGTGCAGTCAAGCGTATTGAAGATGTGCGCGTGTTACGTCAGGCGCAGTTTCCTGAAGATGCCGGCCCTATGGCGCATCCGGTACGTCCGGACTCTTATGTCGAGATCAATAATTTTTACACCGTCACCATTTATGAAAAAGGTGCCGAAGTTGTGCGCATGTTGCAAACGCTGGTAGGGCGCGACGGATTTCGTAAAGGTATGGATCTTTATTTTGCGCGGCATGATGGACAAGCCGTAACCTGCGATGATTTCCGGGCTGCGATGGCAGACGCCAATGCACGCGATCTGTCACAGTTTGAGCACTGGTACAGTCAGGCTGGCACACCGCGCGTCAGCGTGCATGCGCAGTACGATGATCAAGCAGCCACCTACACGCTCACCTTCGAACAATCTTGCGCACCTTCTGCCGGGCAACCAGACAAATTACCGCTGCATATACCAGTCGCAATTGGTCTGCTGGATGCGCAGGGCAATGATCTGCCTTTGCGTCTTGATGATACAAAGCTGCAGTCGTCACCTACGACGCTGGTGCTGGAGCTGACCAAGGCGAAACAAAGTTTTACTTTCAAAGGCATCACCAGCAAACCGGTTCCATCGTTGCTGCGTGATTTCTCTGCACCTGTGACACTGGATTTTGATTACAGTGATGATGAGCTGGCATTTTTGCTTGCACATGACAGCGATGCGTTTAATCGATGGGAAGCAGGCCAGCGATTGGCTACACGTCGTTTGCTGGCATTGGCATCAGACTCGACCATGCATGCATCAGACTACCAAACGACCAAACAAGACACCTTATTATTTTCTGCATTGGGCAAATTGCTCAATGACAAAACACTCGACCCTGCTTACCGCGAACTGGTGTTGAGTTTGCCTTCTGAGGGCATGCTGGCTGAGCAAATGTCCGTGATTGATCCGCAAGCCATACATAGTGCACGACAAATTTTGCGCCGTGCGTTGGCAACGGCATTGCGTGCAGATTTGCTGGCAGCGTATCAGGCCAATCACACCCCGGGTGCGTATCATCCGGATGCAAAATCAGCAGGCAAACGGGCATTACGTAATTGCGCGCTTTCCTATCTGGCTGAGCTGGAAGATGGCCAGTCAGAAAAAATTATGCAAGATCAGCTGGAGCATGCGACCAACATGACAGACCGTATTGCGGCATTGGCAGCGATGGTGAATCATGATGTGCCTGCCACAAAACAGGGATTAAATAATTTTTACACTGATTTTTCTGATGAGCCGCTGGTGATAGATAAATGGTTTAGCTTGCAAGGCGCTGCACCTTCAACCGATGTCGCTACTGTGCGCAAACTGATGAAGCATCCTGCCTTTAATCTGAAAAATCCGAATCGTGCGCGCAGTTTGATTTTCGCTTTTTGTAATGCCAACCCAGCACGCTTTCATGCTGCTGATGGAAGTGGCCATGCATACTGGGCTGAACAAGTCATCGCGCTAAATGCAATCAATCCGCAGGTGGCAGCACGTCTTGCGCGCGCGGTTGATCGCTGGCGCAAATTTACGCCAGCATTACAGGCAAGCATGCATGCGGCGTTGAAAAAAGTCGCTGCCAGTAAAAAGCTTTCCAAAGATGTGGCCGAAGTGATTAATAAATCACTGACCAATTAAAAATACAAAACAGGAATAAGTCATGAAACGTATTAGTCTGACGCAGCATTTGGTTGAGCAGCAACGCCAGCATAATTCCATACCAGCAGAGCTGCGACTGCTTATTGAAGTGGTGGCGCGCGCCTGTAAAACCATTAGCCATTCAGTAGGCAAGGGCGCGCTGGGTGATGTGCTGGGTACGGCCAGTAGTGAAAATGTTCAGGGTGAAATTCAAAAAAAACTCGACATCATTTCCAATGAGATTTTGCTGGAAGCGAATGAGTGGGGCGGGCATCTGGCGGCCATGGCGTCTGAGGAAATGGAAACCATCCATCCGATTCCGAATCGTTATCCTAAGGGTGAGTACATGCTCTTGTTCGATCCATTAGATGGTTCATCAAATATTGATGTGAACGTTTCTATCGGCACGATCTTCTCGGTATTGAAGGCGCCTGATGGCATGACGGTACCGACAGAACAAGATTTTCTGCAGCCCGGCACCATGCAGGTGGCGGCTGGCTATGCAATCTACGGTCCGCAAACCATGTTGGTACTCACTACCGGAAATGGCGTGCATTGCTTTACGCTTGATCGTGAGATGGGTTCATGGGTAATGACACAGCGCGACATAAAAATCCCTGAAGAGACCAGCGAATATTCGATCAATGCATCCAACGCGCGTCATTGGCATCCACCTATGCAGCGTTATTTTAATGAGCTGCAAGCCGGTAAAACCGGGTCACGTGGGCGAGATTTCAATATGCGCTGGGTTGCCTCCATGGTCGCTGATGTACACCGCATCATGTCGCGCGGCGGGATTTTCATGTACCCGGCCGATGCCCGTGAGCCGGACAAGGCCGGTAAATTACGTCTGATGTACGAGGCCAATCCTATGTCCTTCATCGTCGAGCAAGCCGGTGGCGCGGCCACTGACGGCCAAAATCGCATCCTCGACATCAAGCCGCATACGCTGCATCAGCGTGTGCCGGTTTTCATGGGATCCAAGAGCGAAGTGGAGTTGGTTACGCGTTATCACCGCGGTGAGTGATTGGCTGCTTTATGCCTGGCATTACGCAAAAGCCGGGGTGGGACGGATTTATTTGTTAAAATACGCCCCTTCGCTGATGTAGCTCAGTTGGTAGAGCAACTGATTCGTAATCAGTAGGTCGGGTGTTCGATTCGCCTCATCAGCACCAAGTGTCATGTAAAAAGCCCAGTTCACAAGACTGGGCTTTTTGCTTTTGTGAGGCTGTTCATATACTTGACTGTGCCAACAGTTCAACCTTTCTAGTGGGACAGGTCAGCATCATCACGTGCTTTCAGATGCGTCTTAATATTGGCTCTAATATTGTCTTCATCTGGTAGATGTCTGCCGCGTTTGGCAAGAAACCCGCGTACTTCACCTACAGTTGAAGCAGGAAAAATTGTTGTCGCGGTGAGTGTTAAGCCAGTTGCCGTCTTGCTGATAACGAATTCTGTTCCTGGTGGCAGGTGAAGGTCGTCCCGAATATTTTTCGGGATAACAATTTGCCCTTTGCTGGATAGTTTGACGGTTTCCATATTTCACCCCTGCGGTAAGTTTCGTCATCTTACCGCAGTTTCTAAATCATTTGGTAGCGTAGGAAATCTGATTGTGTATGAAAGTTCTATTTGCCAACAAAATTGAATATGCGTCCCAATTCGCGGGAAATCTTATTGGTTGAAACAATATGTAATCCGAATGCAGCGATAAGTCCGCTATGAGTTTTTGTTACCTTGTAATCAGTGCTGTTTTCTGCCAAAAGCGCAGCATGTGCAGCATCGTACATAGCGTAATAGGCGCGGTTACATGCACCTTCGATTTCTCCTGCGTCGCTAAGCAAACGTGCTGCGCGCAAGGCGTGCTCAGCCTTGACGAGGTATTTCGCAGGCGTAAAGGCAGAACTCAAAGTCGGATACCCTCGCGCCGTATGGTGTTAACCAAAGCGGGATTGCTGAATTGTTCTGGGTGTGCCAACTCGTTACGCCACAATGGCAGGGCTTGAGCCAGAACACCCGTATCCAGCATGACGTCGAAGGCAATACCTGCCATGGCGACTCCTCTCTCCAACCTGTTACCAGAACGGTCATTCATGATGATGGCAAGGTCAGCATCACTGTCTGGTCGATGGGTGTTCCGTGCTCGGCTGCCAAAGAGAATCGCATGATCAACAGGGAATCTCTTCGAAATGCGCTCAAGAAATACCTTAGCAGCATTTGCGGTCTGAGGATCTATCATTGATGTAATTTTTATCATATTAATAAGCCTGGCATGGATGGAGTTGCATAAACCTTTTTAAATCGCATGACTTGCTCTGCGCTAGACAAGGTATTACCATACTAATTCAAGTAAAACACAGGAGGCCGTATGTCGA
>CAIVDH010000010.1 GCA_903904635.1 uncultured Burkholderiales bacterium
AGCGGAAGTCTTCGTCGATGATAACGATGGGAAAGCGAAATTTCATGGAGTCTCCGGATGCCAGTAGGCGTCAAAAATGCGAAAGCGGGATTTTCTCAGATATGTGAGGGCGGTGGTGGGAAAACTGCCCCCGCTAAATTTACTACTTACGCTGATAGATAACAAAAGCGTAATCAAAGTTTTGTTCTGCAGCGTGATGTGATTCTCTGGATATCTCCATCCAGGCTGCAATATCCCATGCCGGGAAAAAAGCATCGCAGGCAAACTCAGCGTCAATTTCGGTGATGATCAGACGCGTAGCCAAGGGTAATGCTTCAACGTAGATCTGCGCACCACCAATGACGAACGCCTCACCCTGACCAACTAACGCGGAGGCTGCCTGCAGCGATGAGATCGCCTCTACGCCTGCATGATGCCATTCTGGATTGCGGGTTATGACGATATTGCGCCGGTTAGGCAGTGGCCGGCCTATGGAATCAAACGTCTTGCGCCCCATGATGATGGGGTGGCCAGTGGTAGTGCGCTTGAAAAAAGCCAGATCTTCCGGAAGCCGCCAGGGCAGAGCGTTGTTAATGCCTATGCCGTTTTTGCGGTCGGTGGCGACAATTAGAGTCAAAGAGGCGCTCATGATCAGACAGCCACTGGCGCTTTGATAGGCGGATGCGAGGTGTAGCCTATGATTTCTATGTCATCGTAACGATAATCAAATATCGATTCCGGTTTGCGCTTTAATGCCAGCTTGGGCAAAGGCAGCGTTTCGCGTGAGAGCTGCTCGCGTACCTGATCCATATGATTGGCATACAAATGGCAATCGCCGCCAGTCCAGATAAAATCGCCCACTTCCAGCCCGGTTTGGTCAGCCACCATGTGCGTAAGCAGTGCATAAGAGGCAATATTAAATGGCACACCGAGGAAAATATCGGCGCTGCGTTGATAGAGCTGGCAGGACAATTTGCCATCAGCGACATAAAACTGGAAAAACGCATGGCAGGGCGGCAGCTTCATCTGCGGTATGTCAGAGACATTCCATGCCGAGACAATCAGACGGCGCGAATCAGGATTATTTTTTATCTGGCTGATGACTTGCGTAATCTGATCGATATGCTCACCACCGGGCGCAGGCCATGAACGCCACTGATAGCCGTAGATAGGGCCCAGATTGCCATTTGCATCCGCCCACTCGTCCCAGATAGAAACGCCATTTTCTTTCAGATACTTGATGTTGGTTGAGCCCGCCAGAAACCAGATGAGTTCATGAATGATGGATTTCATATGAACTTTTTTGGTCGTCACCAGCGGGAAGCCTTGCTGCAAGTCGAAACGCATTTGATAGCCGAAGACCGAGCGCGTGCCGGTACCGGTGCGGTCAGTCTTGGTGGTGCCATGTTCATAAACATGGCGCATGAAATCGAGGTAAGGGCGCATGATGAGAAGCTTTTGCTAAGGTGCGTATTTTACCTTGTCGGCTGGCGTGAGATAAAAAAGACTAATGCGAAAATTGCAACGCTGCCAGGCTCGCATACAAACCGCCTTGCGCAACCAGTGAAGCATGGTTACCCGACTCAACAATTTTTCCCTGATCCATCACGATAATGCGGTCTGCTCTTTGAACTGTGGCCAGGCGGTGGGCAATCACTAGCGTGGTTCGGCCTGTCATGGCCGCTTCCAATGCCCGCTGCACCAGCCGCTCCGATTCAGCATCTAATGCGCTGGTGGCTTCATCAAGTAGCAGCAACGGCGGATTTTTCAACAGCGCGCGCGCAACCGCAATACGCTGACGCTGACCACCAGATAGCCGCACGCCGCGCTCACCAAGGAAGGACTGATAACCCTCAGGCAGGCGTTCTATGAATTCATGCGCCACTGCCAGCGTGGCCGCAGCCATGACTTCTTCATCAGTGGCATCGGGTTTACCGTAGCGAATATTTTCCATTGCGTTGGCAGAAAAAATCACCGTATCCTGCGGCACAATACCTATCGCCTTGCGTAACACATGCAGATCAAGCTGGCGTATGTCGATACCATCAAGCGTAATGTTGCCTTCTTGCGGATCATAAAAGCGCAGCAGCATTTGAAACAGCGTCGTCTTACCTGCACCCGAAGGGCCAACGATAGCAACAGTCTCGCCGGGCGCCACGTTCAAAGACAGCGCTGATAAGGCCGCCGTATCAGGACGTGACGGATAACGGAAGTGCAGATTTTCTATATGCAGCGACGCCCCTCTTGCAGCACGTGCAGCAGGGGCAATCGGATGAGCGGGCGAGCTGATCGGTGAGCGTTCTGACAGTAATTCCATGAGCCGCTCGCTGGCACCGGCTGCGCGCTGCGCATCGCCGATCACTTCCGATATCGCACCCACAGCACCAGAAACAATGGCGGCATAAAGAATAAACTGGCCAAGCTCACCAGAGCTCATACGGCCTTCCATCACGGCATGCGCACCCAGCCACAGCACAAACACAATGGAGCCAAATATCATCAGAATGGCCATCACAGTCAGAATCGAGCGCGCGCGTATGCGACTGATCGCCGTATCAAAAGCCTGCTCTACAGCGCGCCCAAATCGTAGTGCTTCGATTTTTTCATGCGTATACGCTTGCACAATCGTCACGGCATTCAAAATTTCACCAGCCAGACCGGAGGCATCGGCAATGCGGTCTTGCGATGCGCGTGAGAGCTTGCGCACACGTCGTGCAAACGTGACGATAGGTAGTATCACTGCCAACAACATTACAATGATGATGGAGGTCAGCTTGATGCTGGTAATGAACATCATCAGCAGACCACCTATGAGTAGCAATACATTGCGTAGCGCCATGGAGATGCTGGTGCCAACCAGGGTTTGTATTAGCGTAGTGTCAGTGGTCAGGCGCGATAAAACTTCGCCACTTTGCGTCGTCTCGAAAAATTGTGGGCTCTGCTGCACTACATGAGAATAAACTGCGCTGCGTATGTCGGCCGTTACGCGTTCACCCAGCCAGGACACCATGAAAAAACGTGCGGCCGTAGAAATCGCCAGCACACAGGCCACGCCAAACAGGCCCAGAAAATACAGATTCACATGCGACGCATGATCGCTATCGGCGGCCGTAAAGCCCAAATCAATCAGCTGACGAAATCCATACGGAATAGCCAGCGTTGCCGATGCCGCGACTAAGAGCGCCAGGCCTGCAAGAATAAACTGACGCTTATAGGGCGCTAAAAAAGGGAGTAGCCCTGCCAGAGTTTTGATGCCGCTTTTACCAGCAGGCCTATCGGTTTTAATGGTCATAGTTTGAGTGGTTTATCG
>CAIVDH010000011.1 GCA_903904635.1 uncultured Burkholderiales bacterium
AGGTCTCAAGATCAAAGCGACCGTCTTCGCGTCGGGCTACGAGCGTGACTTCCTGACCGAGATGAAAGGTCGGCTCGAACGGCTCGATTTGCTTGAGCAAATTATCGGTCAGTTCCTGACCGGTGCAGACCGGTACGGCAGGAATATCGTAAATAGGTTTGTCCGGATAGAGCTCCACGCACTGACCACCGACGGAAATCAGGGAATCAATCACATGGGCTTTGATTTCCAACAGGCCTAATTCAAATACCTGAAACAAGCCGACCGGGCCTGCGCCTACGATGACGGCATCGGTTTCTATGGGGGAGGTGCTTGCTTGCGGATTCATAAGACAGTCAGATCCTGTAAATACGGTTTTAAAAATACCAACCCCGGCATTGGCCGGGGCAGGGAATCAATTGATGGCTAAACTTTGCGCCCATTAAGCGCGCAACCAGCCGATTTCAGCGCTCGAGAAACTCCATCTTGGCTTCCACATCTTTCCACTGTTCTGCATCGGCCAATGGCGCTTTGGATTTTGTGATGGAAGGCCATTTGCGGGCCAACTCTACATTTAATTTGATGAACTGCTGCTGATTGGCCGGCACATCTTCTTCTGCATAAATCGCATTGACCGGGCATTCGGCCACGCATACTGCGCAATCTATGCATTCATCAGGATCGATGGTCAGAAAATTCGGGCCTTCGCGAAAGCAGTCTACCGGGCATACATCCACACAGTCCGTATAGCGGCAGCGGATACAGGATTCGGTAACAACGTGGGTCATGGCAGTCCTAACTATGTTTATTTTTGAAACAACTTACGGCGCGGCATAGCAAAAAAATATCAGCTGCCACTGCGAAAATGCAAAGCGTTGTATTTTAAGACAAATTCTCAACTCATACACGCTCACTTTAGATGTTTTTTGAATATGCAAATTCACAGCTTCACTAGTGATCGTGAATTATTTGCTAACTAGCTTTGAAATTAAATCAAGCCAGCACATTATTAACCACAGCAGTGACTAGGATAAAATCAGGCAGCTTTTTAAGAGGGAACCTATGGATACATCCGCTGCACGTCAGGCGATTTTTGCCCGCATACGCAAAGCCCAGAACCGTTTGCCCGAGCCAGAACAGGCCGAGCTGGATCAGGTTAAGCATTATCTCGCCCAGCATGAAGGTGGCCCTAAGCCTGATATCGGCGCTGATTTGGTCGAGCGTTTTCGTCAGCAGGCTCTGCGCACTTCGCAGACAATTGATGAAGTGGATAACTTAAATGACGTGCCGGCCGCTGCTGCGCGCTATCTGGGCGGGCTAGGCCTGGGCACGAAAGCGATTGCCTGGCAGACCCTGACGGCTCTGCCGTGGGCGCATTCTGGTCTTGAGGTGGCATTTCGTCCGCCCGTGAATGATGATTTGGTCGGTATTACCGGATGTTTTTGTGCCGTAGCCGAAACAGGTACGTTGATGATGCTCTCAGGCGCTGAGACTTTCGCCTCTGCTGCTCTGCTGCCTGAGACGCATATTGCGATTGTGCCTATGCAGCGAATTTTGGGCAGCATAGAAGACGCCTTTGCGCTGGCTCAGTCCGAGCGCGGTGTACTGCCACGAGCGACGAATTTTATTTCAGGCCCTTCGCGCACCGGCGACATTGAGCAAACGATCGTGTTGGGTGCGCATGGTCCTTATCGTGTGCATCTGATACTCGTGCGTGACATCTGATTTATTTTACCTAGCGATATGAAGCCAAAAATCCTCATCACCCGTGCCGTATTTCCCGATGTGGTCGATCGGTTGTCAGTGCATTTTGATGTTGAATCTAATCCGGCGGATATAATTTTCAGCGAAGCTGAGCTGATTGAAAAGCTGCAAGGTAAAGACGGCTTGTTTGCCAATCCGGCTGATCGCATTTCTGCTGCGCTGATACAGTCTTGTCCTAATTTGAAAGCGGTCTGCAATATGGCAGTCGGCTATAACAATGTGGATGTGGCAGCCGCCACTGCGGCTGGCATTATGGTTACCAACACGCCCGATGTACTAAATGAAACCACCGCAGATTTCGGTTGGGCTTTGTTGATGGCCACTGCGCGTCGCGTGACAGAATCTGAGCATTTTCTGCGCGCTGGCAAATGGGAAAAATGGACGTATAACGGTTTTCTCGGTGCCGACATACATGGCGCAACCCTCGGTGTAATCGGCATGGGTCGTATCGGTCAGGCCATTGCACGTCGTTCCTTGGGGTTTGACATGAAGGTGGTATATCACAACCGTACGCGTCTCTCACCAGAACTCGAAGCGCATGCCAATCATGCGCAGTACATGAGCCGTGAAGACGTATTGCGCAACGCCGACCATGTGATGTTGGTCTTACCCTATTCTGCTGCGGTTCATCATTTTATAGCTGCAGCCGAGCTGGCCATGATGAAACCAACTGCCACACTGATTAACATCGCCCGTGGTGGTATCGTGGATGATGCGGCGCTGATTGCCGCACTAAAGCAGGGGCAGATCGCTGCTGCCGGACTTGATGTATTTGAAAATGAACCTGCATTTAATGCTGATTTTTTGCAGCTTACTAACGTGGTACTCACACCGCATATTGCCAGCGCATCCGAACCAACCCGACGTGCGATGGCAGACTGTGCTGCGAATAATCTGATTGCTGCTCTGAGTGGGAAGACACCGCCCAATCTGCTCAATTCCGATGTACTGAAAAAATAATTTATTAAAAAGAGGAATGCAGATGGCTGATATCACAATTATTCAAGAGCATAAACTGACGATGGAAGCGGCGCGCATTGCGGCACAAAAAGTCGCGGATCAAATGATCATCGATTATGAGATGACTGCAGATTGGAGTGGTGATGTGCTGACATTTAAACGCAGCGGTGTATCCGGCACACTGGCTTTATCGGAAAACCAGGCGCAACTTGAAATTGCGCTTGGTTTCATACTCAAAGGCTTTGCATCAAAAATAGAAGAACAGGTTTCGAAAAATATGCAAAAGGTTTTTGCTGTTGAAGCCTGATTAATTAAATAAATTAAACGCCCAGCAGCTCGACATCAAAAATCAGGGTGGCATGCGGTGGAATGACGCCGCCTGCACCGCGTGGGCCATAGCCTAGTGCTGACGGTATGACCAGTTTGCGCTTGCCGCCTATTTTCATGCCTTGTACGCCCTGATCCCAGCCCTGTATGACTTGACCTGCGCCCAGCGAAAATTCAAATGCCTCATTGCGGTCATGGCTGGAATCAAATTTTTCGCCAGCGCTGCCGTCAGGATTTTGCAGCCAGCCGGTGTAATGCACACTGACATGATGGCCGGCGACTGCTTCTTCACCTTCGCCTACGATCAGGTCTTCATACTGCAGCCCGGAGGCGGTCATGATCAGGGACATAGTTTTCCTTTATTCTGTAAAAAAGTGAACAGACATTTTATCAGCAACAGGGGCGATCGCTTTTAGCGCAGGGTTTTCTGCAGACCTTCTTTTATAATGCAGTAAATCACCAACATTTATCTATGATCCCAGTATTTTCCTCTCTGGCACGCGCACTGTATTCGCAATTACATGGCCGCATGCTGCTGTTGACTATTTTGCCTTTCATCGCTGCGGTATTGATTTGGGGCGGTCTGCTATGGGCGGGGCTGCAGCCTTTGATTGATATGTTGTACAGTGGTTTTTCTGATTACGATTTATTTCGCAGCAGCGGACAGCTGTTAGACAAAATCGGTTTGACTGGATTAAAAACCTTGCTGGTGCCATTGCTGGCCATGTGGCTGCTCTTGCCATTGATGATACTGACTGCATTGGTGCTGGTAGGTTTTCTTGCCATGCCTGCCATAAACCGGCATGTAAGCAGCCGTTATTATCCTCAGCTTAATGCGCGGCATGGTGGCTCGCTTGCCGGCAGCCTGTGGGTGTCGTTTTCCGCTTTCGCACTTTTTCTTCTGGTTTGGCTGATTACGTTGCCGCTTAATCTGATTCCACTGGCTGCGCCCCTGATACAGCCGCTTTTGTGGGGTTGGCTTGCCAGTCGTGTGATGTCGTATGACGCGCTGGCGCATCATGCAGATGAAGAAGAGCGTAAGAAAATTTTGCAGGATCATCGCATGCCATTGTTATTTATTGGCGTCGCCACGGGTGTGATGGGCGCGCTGCCGGGTTTGATGTGGCTAGGTGGTGTGATGTCTGTGATATTTTTCCCCATACTGGCTGCAGCGGCAATCTGGATGTATTTGCTGATTTTGGTATTTAGCGGATTGTGGTTCCAACATTATTGTCTGGCTGCGTTGGCAAAATTACGTGAGTCTTCTGCTATGGATGCAGCTTCTCCACGCATCATTGATTTAAATTAATTTATTTGACGGATCTGACTATGGCATTTGGCATCATCATTATTGGCGACGAAATTTTATCCGGCAAACGCATAGACAAGCATCTGGCCAAATGCATAGAGTTACTCAGCGCACGTGGTTTGCAACTGGCATGGGCAGAATACATAGGGGATGATCCTGCGCGCATTACTGCTGTTTTGCGCCGCACTTATGCCACCGGTGATGTGGTGTTTTCATGTGGCGGAATCGGCGCAACACCAGATGATCACACGCGACTATGTGCTGCTAATGCGTTGGACGTAACCCTGATGTTGCATCCGGATGCGCGTGAAAAAATCAATGAACGTATTGCCGATGTGGCGCGCGAAGCAGGTAAAGAGCCTAACTATGCAGCCGAGGATAATGTACATAGATTGAAAATGGGCGAGTTTCCAGTGGGCGCGGAGATCATTCCGAATCCGTTTAACAAAATTCCCGGTTTCAGTCTTCGCCATCAGCAAGGCGGCGCGCATTATTTTTTTCCGGGCTTTCCGGTGATGGCAGCGCCCATGATGGAATGGGTATTGGATACGCATTATGCGCATCTGTTTCATCAGCATACGCAAATAGAAAAATCCGTGTTTGTGTATGAATCCATGGAGTCGACATTAACGCCATTGATGGAAGCTATAGAGGCGCAATTCCCGCAAATTAAAGTTTTCAGCCTTCCCAGTGTTGGCGATGCCCAGCGCAGAAGACATATAGAGCTGGGCGTAAAAGGCGAGGCTGCGCGGGTTGAAGTGAGCTTTGTTCGCCTGCTGGAAGGACTGGATCAGCTTAAGCAGGAATATGTATTGGCGTAGAGACTTTAACTTTTTAAAGAGCGTTTAATCGTCAAGCAAGCCTTGCTTACGTATAAACGCAATCACTTCAGCTACACCGGTTCCGGTTTTTAAATTGGTAAAAACAAACGGCCGTGTGCCACGCATTTTTTTTGCATCACTCGCCATCACATCAAGATTTGCACCGACATAGGGTGCGAGATCAGTCTTGTTGATGATTAGCAGATCAGAACGCGTAATGCCTGGGCCGCCTTTGCGCGGAATTTTTTCACCACCGGCGACGTCAATCACATAAATAGTCAAATCAGACAATTCAGGGCTGAAGGTAGCGGCCAGATTGTCGCCACCTGATTCCACCAGGATTAAATCCAGATTCGGAAAATCTGCACTCATGCGGGCGATGGCTTCAAGATTGATCGATGCATCTTCACGAATCGCAGTGTGCGGACAGCCGCCAGTCTCTACACCCATCAGGCGCTCAGCTGGCAGCGCATCAGCGCGCAGCAGAATTTCCATGTCTTCTTTGGTGTAGATGTCATTGGTAATGACGGCCATGTCATATTGATCGCGCATTTGTTTGCACAGCATTTCACACAATGCTGTTTTGCCTGAACCTACCGGGCCGCCGATACCGACGCGCAGGGGATTGGATGTGGTTGTCATGAGTTTGTGTTCTGCTATTAAAAAGTTTTATTAAGACCGGTAAAGCCGGCTGTATTGCACTTCATGTTGCATAGACATTAAAGACAAGCCCGGCGACCAGTTCGATAATTCATCGTCAGCGAGGTTTTGCGCATGCTGTGCTGCAGTTTCCAGTTCGGCGCGTAAGGACAGTAGCAGTCTTTGGCCGGATACCTGCCCCAGCGGTACGGATTTTACGCAGACCAGCACTTGATTTTCAGCCCAGGAAAACAGCATGCCCAGCAAGGCTGCTTCTGCCGGAACTTGTAGCGCAATGGATGCAGCAGCAAGCGCAGTGGGAAAAGGCATGTCGCTTCGATTTTCCAGAAATTGCTGCAAATCTGGTTCGCAAATTTTCAGTTCTGTGACCAGCTTGCCCAGTGAGTAGCCCATTTGTATGGTCTCTGCGCGAAACTCGGCGCTGTCTCGCGCGGCAATAAAATAATCACTCCAGTATGTGACTGTCGACAAGTCATGTGCTGCAAATGCCTGTAGCAAGCGCCATAGCAGCGGCGCTTCAAAGCGCGCCATGACTTCATGCAGCATGTCGATGATCCACTCACGCGCAGTCGCTTCGTTCTTCACCAGCCCGCTTTCTATTGCTGCCTCAAGACCTTGCGAATAGCTATAGGCGCCAACTGGCAGCGAAGGGCTGGCCAGTTGCAGCAAGTGCAGCAAAGAAGCTGCAGGCAGGCTCATGATTTGTCGCCCGGCCTATGAATTTTTTGTCGCAGTGGTATGGGTGCCAAGGGGTTATGCGGATGACCATCATCATGATGGTGGCCACCACCGTAGGCACCGGATTCAGGTTCGAATGACGCCTCTTCTTCTGTAACAGTTGCGCCCAAACCTGCCAGCATGTCTTTCAACACCGGGTCTTTGCGTATACGTAAAAAACCTTTGCCTGCCTCGTCCCCAACTTGTGCCTGTGTGTGGCGGTTACCCAGATGAAAAGCGCAGCGTAATAAGGCTAGTGGTGTGGTGCAATCTACGCGATAGGTTGCTTCTGGTGCCGCGATAATTTTTATGACGCGACCATCATCACCGCGCAGCAGATCGCCATGTCTTAATACGGTGCCGCGCACGGTGAAGACGGCAACTTCTTCGCCGCTGGTGAGGGCGGCACGCAGCCGGCTTTTTTCGCGCAGCTCATAAGGCAGCTTGAGTTCGCCATCAATTTTTTCGGCGTGATCGACTTTGGTGTTTAGGGTGAGCATGAGTGCTGATTTAAAAAAGAAAATACCGTTGTGCCATAGGCAGAATTTTTGCCGGTTCGCAGACGAGCAACTCACCATCAGCACGTACTTCATAGGTTTCAGCATCGACTTCCATTTTCGGTGTGTAGCCGTTGTGGATCATGTCGGATTTCCTTAGGTTGCGCATATTTTTTACAGCAGCTAAAGGTTTATTCAGTTTAAGCATGTCACCGATGCCGGCATCATAAGCAGCCTGCGAGACGAAGGTGAATGAGGTTCTGAGTCCGCCACCATAAGCGCCAAACATTTTGCGGTAATGCACAGGCTGCGGTGTAGGTATGGAAGCATTCGGATCACCCATTTGCGCAGCAGCGATCATGCCGCTTTTTAAAATCATCGAAGGTTTGACCCCAAAGAACGCGGGCTTCCACAACACGAGATCGGCAATTTTGCCTATCTCTATCGAGCCGACCATATGCGAAATGCCATGGGTGATGGCCGGGTTAATCGTGTATTTTGCGATATAGCGTTTGATACGGAAATTATCATTGCGGTTGCTATCCTCCTTGAGTGCGCCGCGCTGCACTTTCATTTTGTGCGCGCTTTGCCAGGTGCGCATGATGACTTCACCCACACGCCCCATGGCCTGCGAATCCGATGACATCATGGAGATCGCGCCTAAGTCATGCAAAATATCTTCAGCGGCGATGGTTTCACGTCGTATGCGTGATTCTGCAAAGGCGATATCTTCAGTAATGGCCGAATCGAGATGATGGCAGACCATCAGCATGTCGAGATGTTCATCTAGCGTGTTGACGGTGTAGGGCCGCGTAGGATTGGTGGACGAGGGCAGTACATTGCCCTGACCAATGGCTGCGATGATATCCGGCGCATGACCGCCGCCTGCACCTTCGGTATGGAAGGTATGAATGGTGCGGTCTTTAAATGCGGCTAATGTGTGTTCGAGAAAACCGGCTTCGTTGAGCGTATCGGTATGGATAGCAACTTGCACATCCATACGGTCGGCCACCGACAGGCAGTTATCGATCGCAGCCGGCGTGCTACCCCAGTCTTCATGCAGCTTGAGACCAATTGCACCGGCACGTATTTGTTCTTCCAGCGGCAAAGGAAGACTCACATTGCCTTTGCCCATAAAGCCCAGATTCATGGGGAAGGCATCGGCTGCGGCTAGCATGGAATGCAAATGCCATGGACCCGGCGTGCAGGTGGTTGCTGCAGTGCCTACTGCAGGGCCGGTACCACCGCCCAGCATGGTGGTAACACCTGACATCAAGGCTTCTTCGATTTGTTGTGGACAGATGAAATGGATATGGGTGTCGATGCCACCGGCGGTGACGATCATGCCTTCACCAGCAATGATTTCTGTGGCTCCGCCTATGGCCATGGTAACGCCTGGCTGTATGTCCGGATTACCTGCTTTACCGATCGCGGCAATGCGTCCGGACTTCAAGCCTATATCTGCCTTGACTATGCCCCAGTGATCGATAATGACGGCATTGGTGATAACGGTATCCATCACATCACGGTGCGCACGCTGTGACTGGCCCATGCCGTCGCGTATGACTTTGCCGCCGCCGAATTTCACTTCTTCACCGTAAATGGTGTGATCTTTTTCAATTTCTAAAAATAATTCTGTGTCAGCCAAGCGCACTCGGTCACCCGTGGTGGGACCAAACATTTCGGCATATGCCTTGCGCGATATGGTGCTCATTTGCGTGTCTCTTTCAGTTTGCCCATCACTTTGCCGTTAAAGCCGTAGACCTTACGGTCCCCCGCTAACGCAACGAGCTCAACGCTACGTTCCTGTCCGGGTTCAAATCGCACAGCAGTGCCGGCTGCGATATTTAGCCGCATGCCATAGGCAAGATTGCGCTCAAATTGCAGCGCCGGATTGGTCTCGAAAAAATGAAAATGTGAGCCGACTTGTATCGGCCTGTCGCCACTGTTTGCCACTTTGATCGCTGCTGTCTTGCGGCCGACGTTTAGGGCTATCTCACCGGGCTCGATGATCATTTCACCTGGAATCATGATGTTCTCCGTAGTCTGTAGTCCGGTATTTAGGGAATGGGATTGTGTACAGTGACGAGTTTGGTGCCATCGGGGAAAGTCGCCTCGACTTGTATGTCGGGGATCATTTCAGCGATGCCATCCATGACATCAGCGCGGGTCAGTATGCGTGCGCCTTCTGACATGAGCTCCGCTACTGTCTTGCCATCGCGCGCGCCTTCCATGATGGCGGCGGTGATCAGGGCAACAGCTTCCGGATAATTTAGTTTCAGGCCACGCGCCTGACGGCGCTCCGCCAATAGTGCCGCTGTGAAGATGAGCAGTTTGTCTTTTTCTCTGGGAGTGAGATCCATTATTATTCCTTTTTGCTTCAGGTATTCCATATACGTGGCACCACAGCAGGCTGGCCTGTGAGCGCGGGACGACATATTTTCCAGGCAGCCAGCATGACAGCTCTGGCAACTTCACTTGAATGACCAAGGTAGCGCACGATGGTGACGGATTTCATTTGGGTGGCACCAAATTTGCCGGTGCCTGCACTGGCATCACCAATCGCGCTGCGAATTGCCTGCAACATGTTAGCAGGAGCAGTTGCACCCACGGCTATCAAGTTGGCGCATACAGTGTAGCCGTCAAGTGCCAAAGGGCTGGTCATTTGTTTGCTGCAGCCATCCAGGCTTCCTCGTTCCAGCCATAGCGGTTTGCCATCTCTGTGTATAACCAAGCGCTGCCTTACACGACCATGATCGAATTTTTCACCTGAGGCAGTTCGTCCAAAGCACAGAATTTCGCAGCCTATGTACGTGGCTTGCCCATTAAGCGTGATGTTTGTATCGAGCAGGATATCTGCACCGTTGAACAGGATGGTTTCTTGAGGCAGCCATTCCATTACGGCCTGATCAGCGACATCAAGAGTCAGCTGCTGACGAGATATGTGGCCATTGGCGCGATACCATTTTGCAGCACCCGGTGTCGATAAAAAAGCATGAGCGCCTCGGGCGAGACGCGCGTTGATTTTTAACTCATCGCCACCGACGACGCCGCCCGGCGGATGCACCACGATGGCATGACAGATGGAAGGATCTTCAGGGTAGAGGGGCTTTTGTACGCGCAGCGGCCCGAAGTGATCACGCTGTATGAGTCGTGTGGTGTCTAAATCGCGTTCGAACGCAAGTGTCAACGTTGCCAGCAGATGATCGCGGCTGATGCTGGATGCAGAACTGCCAGCTGGCTGTGTCACACGCTCATCTGCAATTTGTTTCATGACGTGCTGCTTGCTCCGCGCTATGGATTTCTGGCTAATTGTACTGTTTTCGCCTGCGCTAAGCGAAGAGATATTTCTAAAAAGTAATAATCAAGGACTCAAAGATTATTGGAGGCCTCTTTTTTTTTGAGTGTACGTACTGCGGACAGCGCGACTTTCATTGCGTAAATCAGAATGAGCGTGCCGCCCAAATCTCCGATGAACATTGCACCAAAACCGGTCAGAAAATCTGCGGAGATACCTCGCAAGACAAACCACATCTGGTGCAGCATGGAGCTAGAGGCGGCATATACGACAATTAAAATGGAAAGCTTTGCTGCTGTCAGCTCTTGCAAGGTAGTCGGCATACCCCGTGCAATTGCCAGGCGATAGATTAGATAAGGTGCCCCTGCTGAAATGGCGGCA
>CAIVDH010000012.1 GCA_903904635.1 uncultured Burkholderiales bacterium
GATGCGGCAGATGTCATGCGATCGGTTGACATGGTGGAGACTAGGCCGCTCATGGAGTCAGCCATTTTTGTGGTGGCTTCCAGCTGCGAGAATTGCGCCAGCTGTGAAACGAATGCGGTGTTGTCCATCGGGTCTAACGGATTCTGGCTTTTCAGTTGCGCAGTAAAGAGCGTCAGAAAAGCGGTTTGTCCCATTGCGCCGCCATCACCATTGAGCACCGCATTTTCAGCATCTTTTTTTGCTTGTGCGGTGGTCTTGATGTTGGACGGTATGGTGCTAGCCGTTGTATCTAGTGTGGAAGAGATCGCCATGTCAGTTTTCCTTAGGCTTTAACGAGTTCTATGGTGCGCATCATTAGTTCGCGCGCCGTGTTGACGACTTCAACGTTGTTTTGATAGGAACGTGAAGCGGCCATCATGTCGACCATTTCGGTGACTTCATTAACGTTGGACTGATAGACGAAACCATCTTTGTCTGCCAGCGGATTATTGGGGTCATACAATTTCGGAATGGGTCGCTTGTCATCGATGATTTTGTCGACCTTGACGCCGCCTACATAGGGCGCGCCGGCATGCGTCATTTCATCATCCATCAAGGCTTTGAAAATGACGCGCTTGCCCTTGAATGCCTCAGCCTCGCTGGTAGCAGTGGTGCCTGCATTGGCCAGGTTGGATGCGGTGGAGTTCATACGGATTAGCTGTGCATTCAGTGCTGTTCCGCCGATACCGAAAATATTATCTATAGGCATGATCTATTACTCCCCTCGCAAAGCTTTGCGAATACTGCCAACACGGTTTTCCAGGAACGATACGGTTGCCTGATAATCTGCTGCGGCTTTACCGTATTTGGCTTGTTCAACGCTCATCTCTACGGTGTTGCCGTCCATGGAGGCGCTAAATGGCACGCGGTAACGCATGCCGTCATCTTCTTTGGCTGGCTCATCAGTAAGAAAATGAGACTGGTGTGTATTAATCAACGGGTCTGCAGGCTGTGCTTTAGCCATCACGGTCTTGAAATCAAGTTCACGGGATTTGAAATGCGGTGTATCTGCATTGGCAATGTTGCGCGCGAGTAGTTCCATGCGCTCATTGCGAACCCGCAGTGCTTTTTCATGTATGCCTAAGGCGTTATTTAAGATTTCCATTTCTTCCTCCTAGATGTATTTCTGGCATCGGCTCTCGCACCGTGTCGGAAATTCACTAAAGTTTCCAGCTGTCATGCCGACTAATGCAAAGATTGTGCCAAGTTGTTTTTGCAGGGAAACACAACAGGCGGCAAGGGTCGTCGCTCGCCAGCGGCAAACTTTGTCCGTCTGGCCTGAAATTTTTGGCGGCTAATAGTTGCCGCTTCACTGCTCGGCCTGCGCCAGAGGTGCAGTGATGGATGCGAGTCGCTGGCGCGCGTTTTGACGTAAACCGGCAAATAAGGAATTACGGGTAATGACACCGCTCTGATCCCGACCTTCATATAAAGAGGCTGCCTGGCGACCGGCTATATTGAGCGGTGCATCGGGTCGCTTTTCATTGCGCGCGGCCGGGGTTAATACGGTCAGATATAAGTCATCCAGACTAGGCGGGCCGTGTTGTTTTAGCCGGGTATCGGTAAAGTAGTGATCGACCAGATCAAGTTGCTGTAATACGGATTGCGACAATATGGCTTGCGGATTACTGCCCAGGCCTGCACTTGCTGCACCACGGTTGCTGCCATCGCAGAATTGAATAATGCCGTGGCAGTTGCCATTGGATGCGCGAGGGTTCATGCCATCGGACTCCATCAGGGTCAGGGTCGCAAAATCATCTGGCGCAAAATTATGGCGCTGGGCCAGCGCGAGTATTTTTCCTCTGACTAAGCTCTGCTCGCTATCAGACACATAACCTTTGGCGACAGCGCGTGCCAGGGTTTTATCTAAAACTGGCGTGGCTGTGGTTAATGTATCGGGGTTGAGCTGGATACTTTCCACCACCGGCTGTCGGCTTTGCAGCGCAGCTAAGGTGGACATGGAGGCTAGCGGTGCCAGATTGACTGTCTGCCCGGTAAAAATCAGATCGGGATTGGCTATGCCATTTGCATTGGCCAGATTTTTTGCCATGCCATAAACCTGCCCGGCTGTGAACTGCCCGGCGTTTTGTCCTAAATACTGACGGGTCAGACCAATTAAGGTGTCGCCTTGTTTGACGGTGACTTGCGTTTCTTTCTTGTTAACTCCCAGCGCTTCTGACCAGACGCGTCCAAATCTTGTGTTACCAGTGCTTGCTCCTGAAACTGAAGCCGAACTTGCAGGCGCAGCCTCGCCGCGCTCGCCTATACGTGGCGAGGAAGGCGTTAGTGCTGCTGCCTGATCTGTGTATGCTGAATGTATCTGCATCGTCATTTTGGGTTGGCTCAATTTTTGCAAGGTGTGGATCGCACCTGTCGGAAGTTCAACA
>CAIVDH010000013.1 GCA_903904635.1 uncultured Burkholderiales bacterium
AGTGTTTTCAGTGTTGATAAAAAAGAGGTTTTAGGATTGGTTGATGAAGCGTGGTTATCGAAAGGCACTCCATTACCGGGTGACCCTGGCTCATACATTATTCCAATGGGCCGCACAGTGGGCACTGCCGGTGAAACAAGCGTTAAGATAATCGTTCGACCAGGAACTAATAAAATTATCACTGCGTATCCATTTAAATAAGAAGGAATATTCAAATGCTATGTCCTCGATGTGAACAAGGTGATATTGCAAAAGTAAAAATAAAAAAAACCGGCCAAGAAATATTCGTTTGCCAAGAATGCGAAGCTACTTGGTTTTCTATTAAAGATATTGGCTTGTCTTCATTCAAAGATTTTGGTACTTATATGGAGGAAATTGGGTTGCTCCCGTTATGGGATGAACTAATAATTCATGATGAGTAAATAGGGGTCTAACTGCTCAAATGCGATGAAAATTTCACCGATCCGAACTACAAAAAAGCATATTCAAGAGCGAATACATCGGCCCAAATCAAGCGGCTTACAACCTAGGAAAGCAGCAAACAGAAAAAGGCCTCACGTCGGCGCAGATTAAGGATCGTAATAATGCAGCTGGTGCCCCAATCGCCAAAGATGGTGGAGGCGCATTAGGCGGTTAAGTACTGGCCCAGGAATAATTGCCATCGACGCCGAAGTGATCGCGTTTATGAAAAATCCGGTAATGTATTGTGCAATCAACTCAGTTTTATGCACAGCAGTGGTTAATACAGTCGACACTGTTTCGGAATTAAAAAACAGCCAATTCTCTTCGCGCTGCTGGGGCAGACACTGAGCAAATTGCACGCGTAATACATACTGAGCGCCGTGCAATTTGTGAAGAATTTAAAGCCTTGACTACTCCGGATAAACTTTCTGAAATTTATGCGCGCAATCTCGAAAAATATGGAGATAAACTAGGCCCTACAATTAATTGATTACGTGGACGAGGTAAGAATTGGGAAGAGATAATTGAGTCCGCTATCCGCACAGGAGCAAAAGATCTTGCTTTCTAAGTCATGTGATAGCGTTACTGTAGTGCTTGATGATGAGTGTGATGACGTGCTTCGGATAAAGCTGCTAAATGCGCTTTGCCAATTAGGGCGCGTTCCTTCCGCGCCAAGTACTAAATTTCTTGCAGGTTCCCAGGATATTGAAGAATTCAACGTATGGCTTGGAGGATGTTTAATACTTTTTGAAGCTGAGACATATGTCGGGCTAACATTGACAGGCTCGGCAAACATTGTAAAAAATGTCCAGCAGTTGATTGCACAATAGCAGTCGTCTTCACCCGGCAATTACATCCAACAGAAACGCAATGGATAAAAAAATGCCAAGCGTTTCGCAGAGCAGCGATTAGGCAAGCAGGCTTATCGACAAGTACAAGATGGCGCAGCCGGCGCATGGGATCCACAAGCCTATGAATTTCTAAAACAATCGCACGGCATGCTAGCCGCGGATGGCGTCAATCCGTTGGGCTATATGTTCCAAGCACCTGCCGAGCAAAAAGCAGATGCCGGCATGGTTGCCAATTATTTGCCACAGACGGCGCCCTTTTACATTAAAAATGGCATTCGCATTCCGAGCGCACCGGAAATCGCAATCGCCACACAGCGAAGTAATACAATTCGCGATACCGCGGCAGCGTTAACCAAACTCGCTGCAGTCGCATCGGGAGCAACGGCGCTGGTGGGTTTGTCGCCGACGTTGTTAACATGGGCGCTGGGTCATCCGGCTGAAGCAACGTCGTTGGGGATGATTACAACGGAGACTGCCGCAGCGATACAGAGTGGGGCAATTACGCCGGCGCTTGTGATGGAGGCGGGTGCGGTTAAGGCGGGGGTGACGGGTAGTGTAGCGGGAGCTGGTAGTAAAGCTGTTGAACAAACTCCTTTAGTAAATAAAATCAGTGGTGTTAGCCATCAGAATTTTGTAGGGAGTGAAATAAATACCTGGTCGCAAACAAAAAATTTATCTTCAACGGAAAATGCAATCGCTCATTGGACTAAACATTCGATTGATTTTCCAGAATTAAAAAATGTAGATCAATATGCTATTGCGGCCAAGAATTTTGTTATTAACCCGCCAGCCAATACATTAAGCAAAGTCCGCTTAAACGGCGACACGGTACTTTACAATCCTGAAACGAATATTTTTGCAATAAAAGCATCAGATGGTACACCCCGAACAATGTTCAGGCCTGATCCTCAGCAACATGGCTATTTAACAAACTTAGATTATTTCAATGCACAAAAATAATTGTCGCGTTTGCGGATATACATTAAAGGTACCACCTTGGGGGGAGGACGAACAAACTCCATCATGGGAAATATGTCCATGCTGTGGGACGGAATTTGGATATGAAGACAACACAATAAAAAGTGTAAAAATTAAAAGAACTGATTGGATTAAAAAAGGTGAAAAATGGTTTGATGAAAAGCAAAAACCCAATGATTGGTCGTTTAAAAAACAGAAAAAATTAATTCCAAACTTATACAGATAAAAAATAAAATTAGCGATAGAAATAATTCTCTTACGACAGACGCAAGCAGGCTTATCGACAAGTACAAGATGGCGCAGCAGGCGCATGGGATCCACAAGCCTATGAGTTTCTAAAACAATCCCACGGCATGCTAGCCGCGGATGGCGTCAATCCGTTGGGATACATGTTTCAGGCTACCGCTGAGCAAAAAGCAGATGCTGGTGTGGTTGCCAATTATTTGCCACAGACGGCAGCCTTTTACATAAAAAATGGCATTCGCATTCCGAGCGCACCGGCAATCGCAATCGCCACACAGCGAAGTAATACAATTCGCGATACCGCGGCAGCGTTAACCAAACTCGCTGCAGTTGCATCGGGAGCAACGGCGCTGGTGGGTTTGTCGCCGACATTGCTAACATGGGCGCTGAGTCATCCGGCTGAAGCAACTTCGTTGGGAATGATTACGACGGAGACTGCCGCAGCGATACAGAGTGGCGCGATTACGCCTGCGCTGGTGATGGAGGCGGGTGCGGTTAAGGTCGGGGTGACGGGGACTGCTGCTATTGGAGAGAAAGCAGCGGTTTTTGGGGCAAAGGGAGTAGACGAAGAATTAGGAATAATATTCTCTGCAAAGCAACTCGACAAAAAATTCAAGCACGCTGAAGATTTTGGCCTTTCAACGGCAAAGAAAAATCCTGAAACACTGACGCAATACCAGGGCGTATTAGTGTCTCACATGACTGACCCAGCTACATATCAACACGGAACCTATCAGTACGTACTTAATTCAACAGTACACTTTAATCCAGTAACAAATAATGTCGTTGTCGTAGGTAAAACTGGTGAATTTATCACTGGGTGGAAATTGACACCAGGTACACCACAATTTAAAAATTATTTAAAAAATGGAGTTTTACGATGAGTGAAAAACTTCTTTTAT
>CAIVDH010000014.1 GCA_903904635.1 uncultured Burkholderiales bacterium
CGCAATCTAGACGAACTTCATGCACCCGCTGGAAGTGACCTGACTCTTCGCCTTTATGCCATAGCTTTTTCCTGGATCGGCTCCAGTAAACAGCCTGACCAATTTCTATGGTGCGAGCCAACGCCTCGTGATTCATCCACGCAAACATCAGCACATCATTTGTTCCGATTTCTTGGGCGATTACTGGCACTAGCTGATTTTCATCCCAGTTTATTTTTGCCAGCCATTTTGCTTTTGTAATCATGTCAGCCTTATGGGTATATTTTGTGCAGCCATAAAACGCTTGGCTTCACCCACGCTATGCTGGCCATAATGGAAAATACTCGCCGCCAGAACCGCATCGGCATGACCTTGCTTGATACCGTCAGCCAGATCCTGCAAATTACCTACGCCGCCCGAAGCGATGACTGGTATAGACACAGCATCTGATACTGCGCGAGTGAGCAGGAGATCAAAACCTGACTTGGTACCGTCCCTGTCCATGCTGGTCAAAAGAATTTCTCCCGCACCCAGTGCCTGCATTTTTTGCGCCCACTCTACGGCATCAAGTCCGGTGGCGCGACGGCCGCCATGCGTAAAGACTTCCCATTTTCCTGATTCGCCTCGTTTTGCATCAATCGCCACGACGATGCATTGCGAACCATATTTGTCTGCTGCATCGGCAACCAACTGCGGATTGGTAACTGCAGAAGTATTGATGCTGACCTTGTCTGCACCAGCATTTAACAGTCGGCGCACATCTTCAACTACGCGCACACCACCACCTACAGTCAGAGGAATAAAAACTTGTGAGGCAACCGCTTCAATGATGTGCAAGATCAGATCACGCTCATCTGATGAGGCGGTGATGTCTAAAAAAGTCAGCTCGTCGGCACCTTCGGCATCATAGCGACGCGCAATCTCTACCGGATCACCAGCATCTCGCAGCTCGATGAAGTTAATACCTTTGACCACCCGTCCGGCAGTCACATCCATACAAGGAATGATGCGCTTGGCCAGCGCCATCTCAGTCTTCATCTCCGAAATCGTCAAACTCATCGGTAAGCTCATCTGCCCGGTCTTGCGCCGAGCGCAGATCTAATGTGCCTTCGTAAATTGAGCGACCGCAGATCACGCCTTCCACACCTTCGTCCTGTACCGCACACAAGGCCTCAACATCTTTAATGGTGTGCACGCCGCCGGATGCAATGACGGGAATGGTCATGCTTTGCGCCAGTTTGACGGTGGCTTCAATATTGACACCTTTCATCATGCCGTCTCGACCGATGTCGGTATACACAATGGCTTCGCAACCATAGTCTTCGAATTTTTTTGCCAGATCGATAACTTCATGCCCAGATAATTTACTCCAACCATCGGTAGCAACTTTGCCATCTTTTGCATCCAGACCCACAATAATCTGGCCAGGGAATGCACTGCAGGCATCATGCAGAAAGCCCGGGCTTTTTACCGCCGCCGTGCCTATGATGATGTAAGACAGCCCACCATCAAGATAGCGCTCTATGGTGTCGAGATCACGGATGCCACCACCAAGCTGGACCGGAATTTCTTCGACATCATGTTCCAGCGCGAAATCGCGTACTGCGGCGAGTATGGCTTTTACTGCCACCTGATTTTTCGGCTTACCGGCAAAGGCACCATTTAGATCCACCAGATGCAGACGTCGGGCACCTTGCTCCAGCCAGTGCCTGGCCATCTGACCGGGATCTTCGGAAAATACAGTGACCTGTTCCATATCACCTTGCTTTAAACGAACGCAATGGCCGTCTTTGAGATCAATAGCGGGAATGAGCAGCATGGCTACAAAATTTAGAGAGTTAAAGGGAGTGGGGCTAATTTAAACATGAGCTCAGAGAGTAACGCTCAAGGGTTCCAATGTACAAAGTTTTTGTAAAGCTGCAAACCGACAGCAGCACTTTTCTCTGGATGAAATTGCGTCGCAAAGATATTATCGCGTCCCGCAGCGCAGCAAAATGGCTCGCCGTATTGCGTTTCGGCCAAAGCATGCAGTGAATTTTCCGGAACGGCATAGTAGCTATGTACGAAATAAAAATAACTCTGGTCGGCAACGTCGGTCCACATGGCATGCGGCTGCAACTGACGCACCTGATTCCAGCCCATTTGCGGCACCTTATAACGCGAACCATCTGGCTGCAACTGACCGTCCAGAGCGAAGCGTACTACCTTACCCGGCATCAGGCCAAGACAATCTGCATTCCCTTCTTCGCTGCTATCGAACAGCATTTGCTCGCCCACACAGACGCCAAATAAAGGCTTGCTTTCCGCCGCTTCCAATAACGCCTCCAGCAGTCCGGACTCTCGCAATGAACGCATGCAGTCCGGCATAGCACCCTGACCCGGCAGCACGATGCGATCTGCGGCGCGTATATCATCAGGCTCGCCGGATATTTTTACCTCGGCTTCTGGCGCCACATGCATCAAGGCCTGCGCTACTGAACGCAGGTTACCCATACCGTAATCAACCACCAGAATTTTGTTCATGAAAGAATTCAGTCAGCGCCGCACCGGGCACAAGCCCATCAGCCTATATCCTCAGAGACTACCTTTGGTCGATGGAATGGTACCCGCTGCCCGAGCGTCAAGCTCAGCGGCCATACGCACAGCGCGTCCAAATGCCTTGAATACGGTTTCACATTGGTGATGGGCATTTTCGCCAGTAAGGTTATCTATGTGCAGCGTGGCCAGCGCATGATTGACGAATCCCTGAAAAAATTCATGGGTCAGATCGACATCAAATGAACCAATCATGGAACGCTTGAATGGCACATTGAATTCAAGTCCGGGTCTGCCGGAAAAATCAATCACTACACGCGACAAGGCCTCGTCCAGCGGCACATACGCATGGCCGTAGCGGCGTATACCTTTTTTGTCGCCCATGGCCTTGGCAAAAGCCTGTCCCAGTGTGATACCAACGTCTTCCACTGTGTGGTGGGCATCAATATGCAGATCACCTTTGGCTTCGATATCAAGATCAATCAAGCCGTGGCGCGCGATCTGATCAAGCATATGATCAAGGAAAGGCACGCCGGTATTGAGCTTTTGCTGGCCGGTGCCATCAATATTGATCGCTACCCGGACCTGGGTTTCGCTGGTGTCGCGAACGACTTCTGCTTTGCGTGGCATAGACATAATTAAGGTACTGAATCAGGGCTGAAGACTGGATTGCAGGGCTGTTTCAAACAGCGCATTTTCAACTGGGGTGCTCACGGTAATGCGCAAACAATTATCCAGCAGTGCATGCATTTTACCGACATTTTTGACCAATACCTTTTTAACAAGCAGCCGCTCGAAAACAGCCGTACCAGATAAGCCGGGTATGTTAATCCGAATTAGTAGGAAATTTGCCGATGAAGGTATCACTTCCACGCCTGGCAGCGCCGCCAATGCGGCCGATAAGCGGCTACGCTCTGCACGAATCAACGCGGCCTGTTCGTCTAGTACATTGCTATGCTCAAGTACGAATTCAGCAGTGGTCTGGGTCAGTACATTGATATTGTAAGGCGGGCGCACTTTATCAAACTCGGCCAGCAAATCGGGCGCGGCCGACATGTAACCCAGTCGGATGCCGGCCAGACCTAGTTTGGAAACTGTGCGCATGACAACTAAATTTGGAAACTCTGGCAGGCGTGACATGAAGCTGTGTCCGGCGAATGGCTGATAGGCTTCATCGACGATCACCACGCTGGTGTCTGCCGTTGCGTGCAATATCGTTTCTATCTGGCCGGCTTCAAAAAGAGTACCAGTCGGATTATTCGGATAGGCCAGATAAATGATAGCTGGCTTGTGGCTGTGTATCGCTGCAAGCATGGCAGGCATGTCCAGCGTGAAATCGGGCTTGAACGGCACGCCTATGAATTCCAGCCCGGCGAATTGTGCAGACATCGCATACATCACAAAACCCGGCACTGGTGCCAGCACCTTGGCAGCCGGCTTGGCGCATGCAACAGAAACGATGGAAATTAATTCATCTGAACCATTACCCAGTACGACATCGTAACTGGCAGGCACGCCAAGTTTTGCGCAGATCGCTTTTTTCAACGCAGTGTAGGTCGGCACCGGATAACGATTCAACGCTGCACCGCTCAGACGCACTCCCAACTCTTGCTGCAGCTCTGGCGGCAAGGTATACGGATTTTCCATGGCATCGAGTTTGACGAAGCCGGCAGCATCTTGCACATGGTAAGCAGACAATGCGCGTACGTCTGGTCGAATGATGTTTTGAATCAGAGGCATGAGTAGTTGGTGTTCGGGTGACGAGCTAGGCGCACCAGTTTATGACTTTAGCCGATATTGCGCTGAACGGGCATGCGCCTGCAAACCTTCGCCATAGGCGAGTTCAGCTGCGACTTTACCTAATGTTTGCGCACCGGCCTGACTCACATAAATGATGGATGAGCGCTTCTGAAAATCATACACACCCAATGGCGACGAAAAACGCGCAGTGCGCGATGTAGGCAAGACATGGTTAGGGCCAGCACAATAGTCACCCAGCGATTCCGATGAAAATCGTCCCAGGAACATGGCGCCGGCATGACGTATTTTGTCGGCCAGTTGCATAGGCTCTTCGGCAGAAATCTCAAGATGCTCAGCTGCGATCAGATTGGCAATTTCGCAGGCTTCATTCATATCGCGTACTTTGACGAATGCGCCACGATTGGTAAGCGAAGTACGTATCACTTCTTTGCGCGGCATGGCTTCAATTTGTGCATTAATGCTGGCCAGTACACGCGCCATGTAATCTGCGTCGGGACAGACCAGTATCGATTGCGCCAGCTCATCATGTTCAGCTTGCGAAAACAAATCCATCGCTATCCAGTCAGGGTCTGTCGTACCATCTGCCAGCACCAGAATTTCAGATGGCCCAGCGATCATGTCTATACCAACGGTGCCAAATACTCTACGTTTGGCTGCAGCCACATAAGCATTACCGGGCCCGACGATTTTATCAACCTGAGGAATCGTATTGGTACCATAAGCAAGTGCAGCAACTGCTTGCGCCCCGCCTATCGTGAATACACGATCCACACCGGCAATTGCAGCAGCAGCCAGCACCAGCGGATTTTTCACGCCGTCTGGCGTCGGCACCACCATGACGATTTCGCCCACGCCCGCCACCTTCGCCGGTATCGCATTCATCAACACGGATGAGGGATAAGCCGCTTTTCCACCAGGGACGTAAATACCGACTTTGTCTAGAGGCGTGACTTTTTGACCAAGTACCGTACCATCTGGCTCGGTAAAGGTGAAGCCATCGGAACCACACTCGCGCTTTTGCCGCTCGTGATAAACACGCACTCGATCTGCTGCCGTCTGTAATGCGGCACGACGCTCAGGGCTGAGTGAATCTAGTGCAGCCTGTAACTCTGTATGGGGTATCTCGAGTGCAGACATACTGACTGCAGACATGCGATCAAATTTATTTGTATATTCTATTACTGCTGCATCGCCGCGCTGTTTTACATCAGCCAGAATACCTGCAGCCGCGCGATCTATCGCTTCGTCTTCACTGGCCTCAAAGGCGAGTACAGCCATGAGCTGCGCAGTAAAGTCTGGGTTGCTGGAATCGAGTTGGCGAATAGTGATGGACATAATGCGTTAAGCCTTGCGACGGGAAGCCCGGTCAAAAGCGTCAAGTATGGGTTGTAGTTTTTCGCGCTTGAGTTTCAATGCAGCCTGATTAACCACCAGACGCGATGAAATATCCATGATGTGCTCGACCTCAATCAGATTATTGGCACGCAGTGTGCTGCCAGTACTGACCAGATCAACGATGGCATCTGACAAACCCACCAACGGTCCGAGCTCCATAGAACCATAAAGCTTGATCAAATCAACATGCACACCCTTGGCTGCAAAATGCTGCCTGGCTACTTGCAGATATTTGGTCGCTACGCGTAAACGCGCACCTTGACGCACTGCGTTTGCATAATCAAAACCCGCATGAACGGCAACAGACATCCGGCATTTGGCTATATCCAAATCTATAGGCTGATACAAGCCCTCGCCGCCGTGTTCTAGCAAAACATCTTTGCCGGCCACACCAAAATCAGCCGCACCATATTGCACATAAGTGGGCACATCGGATGCGCGCACGATGATGACCTGAACCTGCGGATCATTGGTGGGCAAAATCAGTTTGCGGGATTTTTCAGGATCCTCAGCCACAACCAGACCCGCCGCCTTCAAAAGCGGCAACGTCTCTTCGAAGATACGACCCTTGGAAAGGGCTAGTGTGAGTTTCTGGTCCATTATTTAATTAACTATTTATTTGATAATTTAAATAATCTAACTTATTTAAATTATTTGATTCTTTCAATATCAGCGCCTAGCGCCGACAATTTCACTTCCATCTTATCGTAGCCACGATCAAGATGATAAATTCGGTCTATCAGAGTCTGTCCGCTTGCAGCCAGGCCAGCGATCACCAGCGACGCTGAAGCCCGTAAATCAGTTGCCATGACCGGCGCACCAATCAGTCCGGGCACACCCGTTATTGCCGCTGTGTGTCCATCTATCTCAATGGCAGCACCAAGACGATTCAATTCTTGTACGTGCATAAACCGATTTTCGAATATCGTTTCGGTGACGCGACTGTTTCCCTCTGCGATGCAATTCAATGCCATGAACTGCGCCTGCATATCAGTCGGAAAACCGGGATACTCTGTCGTGCGAAATCCCACCGGCTTGGGACGACCAGCCATCTGCACCCGTATCCAGTCATCACCCGTAGTCAGCACCACGCCGGCTTCGCGCAATTTATCGAGCACGACATCAAGTATGTCAGCGCGCACATGACGCAAAATAACATCCCCGCCTGTTGCTGCAACTGCGCACAGAAAAGTACCTGTTTCAATACGGTCGGCAATCACATCATAAGTGGCGCCATGCAGTGCAGGTACACCATGCACCATCAATCTGTCACTACCTATGCCTTCAATCTGCGCCCCCATTGCAACCAAAAGATTGGCCAGATCAGTGACCTCGGGCTCGCGCGCAGCATTCTCCAGCAAGGTATCGCCCTCAGCCAGTGCAGCGGCCATGAGCAGATTTTCAGTGCCGGTAACGGTAATCATGTCAGTGACGATGCGTGTGCCTTTGAGTTTCTTGGCGCGCGCGTAGATATAACCGCCTTCTATCTTGATCTCTGCACCCATCGCCTGCAGACCCTTGATATGCTGATCTACCGGGCGTGAGCCTATAGCGCAGCCACCAGGCAGCGAAACCTTGGCTTCACCAAAGCGCGCCAGCAGCGGACCCAGAACCAGGATGGAAGCGCGCATGGTCTTGACCATTTCATAGGGCGCTTCAAGATTATTAACATCCCGACCGCACAGTTCAAGCACCGCGCCATTTTTCTCTATGTACAGCCCCATCTGCTTTAATAGCTTTTCCATGGTGGCCACGTCCTGCAGCCTGGGCACATTACCAAGAGCTAAGGTGTCAGCAGTTAACAGGCCTGCGCACAAAATAGGCAGCGCTGCATTCTTGGCACCGGAAATAGCGACTTCGCCAGAGAGGCGCTTGCCTCCCGTGATAAGTAGTTTATCCATCAGGGCTGATATTCGTCGGGAGTCAGTGTCTTCATTGAAAGCGCATGAATTTCTTCACGCATACGGTCACCCAATGCAGCGTACACAATTTGATGGCGTTGAATCAGCCGCTTGCCCGCAAATGCCGGCGAGACGATCAGCGCGGTGAAATGCTGACCATCACCTTCTACTTCAAGATGCGTGCATTCGAGTTTGGTTGCAATATAATTTTTGATCAGATCA
>CAIVDH010000015.1 GCA_903904635.1 uncultured Burkholderiales bacterium
GTAAAAAATAGAAAAGTCAAGTTAATTGCCAAAAGTGCTAAACTTCCTAACAGCGTCCAGAAATTGGCTTAACGAATAGCTCTCTGAGCGACATCACCTGCGCTGTGTCACGAAAGGGCGTAATATCAGAGTATGAAAAATTTTTACGGATTTTGTCCGGTACGCAAGATCATGAACGCATTAGAATAGACGCATGGCAACTAAGGATGAAAATAGTACTGTCCTTGTTCGCAAGGAGCAGAAACAGGCGGTAAAGCCGCCGCCGATGTACCAAGTCTTGCTTTTAAATGATGACTACACGCCTATGGAATTTGTTGTCGCCATCATTCAAGAGTATTTCAATAAAGATCGTGAAACAGCAACTCAAATCATGCTCAGAGTACATCGTGACGGAAAAGGAATGTGCGGCGTTTATCCCAAAGATATCGCCAGCACTAAAGTCGAACTCGTATTAACCCACGCCCGAAAAGCTGGACACCCCTTGCAGTGCGTGATGGAGGAAGCATGATTGCCCAAGAACTTGAAGTTAGTTTACACATGGCTTTTGTCGAAGCGCGCCAGGCGCGGCACGAGTTCATTACCGTTGAACATCTGCTGCTGGCGTTACTAGATAATCCCTCCGCAGCTGAGGTGTTGCGTGCATGCGCAGTCAATGTTGATGACCTGCGCAAAACGTTGACTAATTTTATTGGTGACAATACGCCCACTGTACCGGGAACCACGGAGGTTGATACGCAGCCAACGCTAGGTTTTCAGCGGGTGATACAGCGTGCGATCATGCATGTCCAATCGGCTTCTAATGGTAAAAAAGAGGTAACTGGCGCGAATGTGTTGGTTGCGATATTTGGTGAAAAAGATTCGCATGCAGTTTATTACTTGCATCAGCAAGGCGTTACCCGTTTGGATGTCGTAAATTTCATCTCTCACGGCGTAAGAAAGGATCAGCAGTCCGAGCCGCAAAAAGCTACCGATGGTGCTGAAGAGGCGCATACAGAAGCGCCTCATAAAGAAAGTGCACTGGATCAATTTACGCAAAATCTCAATAAGCTTGCAATAGAGGGCAAGATAGATCCCTTGATTGGTCGCGAAGCCGAAGTTGAGCGTGTGATACAAACCTTATGCCGCCGCCGCAAAAATAATCCGCTGCTCGTTGGTGAAGCGGGCGTCGGTAAAACAGCAATAGCTGAAGGACTGGCATGGCGTGTCACGCAAGGCGATGTGCCGGAAATATTACAACATGCCGTGGTCTACTCGTTAGACATGGGTGCATTATTGGCAGGAACAAAATATCGTGGTGATTTTGAGCAGAGGCTCAAAGCAGTATTGAAGCAGCTTAAAGATAATCCTAACGGCATTTTGTTTATTGATGAGATACACACCATCATAGGTGCTGGCTCAGCTTCAGGTGGTACGCTAGATGCGTCAAATCTGCTCAAGCCAGCGTTGTCTAGTGGGCAGCTCAAATGCATAGGTGCGACTACATTTAACGAATACCGCAGTGTGTTCGAAAAAGATCATGCGTTGTCGCGCAGGTTTCAGAAAGTCGACGTTAACGAGCCGACAGTCGAGCAGACAGTTCAAATACTGCGCGGCCTTAAATCGCGTTTCGAAGAACATCACGGTGTCAAATATTCAGCATCTGCGCTTACATCAGCTGCAGAGCTTGCGGCACGTTTTATCAACGACAGGCATCTGCCTGATAAAGCAATCGACGTTATAGATGAGGCTGGTGCTGCGCAACGTATTTTGCCTAAGTCTAAGCAAAAGAAAACGATAGGCAAGCTAGAGATAGAAGAAATTATCTCCAAAATCGCTCGCATACCGCCGCAATCCATCTCCCAGGATGATCGCAGCAAGTTACAAACAATAGAACGTGATCTTAAAAATGTCGTGTTCGGTCAGGAGCCTGCAATTGAGGCACTGGCGTCCGCGATCAAGATGGCGCGCGCTGGTTTGGGCAAAACTGATAAGCCTATCGGTTCGTTCTTGTTCTCAGGCCCGACTGGCGTAGGCAAAACAGAAGTTGCCAAACAGCTGGCCTTTATCATGGGCATAGAACTGATTCGTTTCGATATGTCTGAATATATGGAGCGTCATGCAGTAAGTCGTTTGATCGGCGCGCCACCGGGCTATGTCGGATTTGATCAGGGTGGTTTGCTTACTGAAGCCATCACCAAAAAGCCGCATGCAGTTCTGCTACTGGATGAAATTGAAAAAGCGCATCCGGATATTTTTAATATCCTGTTGCAAGTGATGGATCATGGCACGCTAACGGATAACAACGGCCGTAAAGCAGACTTCCGTAATGTGATCATCGTCATGACAACCAATGCCGGTGCGGAAAGCCTGCAGAAGCGCTCTATCGGTTTCACTGAAGGCAAACAGGCTGGTGATGAGCTCGCAGATATTAAGCGTATGTTCACGCCAGAGTTCCGTAATCGCCTTGATGCCATTATCAGCTTTAAGGCTTTGGACGAAGACATCATCTTGCGTGTGGTCGATAAATTCCTGATGCAGCTGGAAGAGCAGCTGCATGAGAAAAAAGTCGATGCCATATTTAGTGAGAAATTGCGTACCTTCCTGGCCAAAAAAGGATTTGATCCATTAATGGGTGCACGCCCTATGTCACGTCTGATTCAAGACATGATACGTAAAGCGCTGGCTGATGAGCTTCTGTTCGGTAAGCTCGTCTCTGGTGGTCGTGTGACTGTTGATCTTGATGAGAAAGACGCCATCAAACTGGCATTCTCAGAAGATGATGTGCCTCCTCCTGCTGCACCACCTCAGGAAGCGGCTGAAGTCGAATAAAAGTAGTCGCTTTAAAAAACCCGCCGGTTTTTTTCCGCGCGGGTTTTTTTTACGTAATTTTTTTAAATGCAATGTGCTTAGAGTTACTTGCTCGAATTTGGTAAATTTATCAAGCAGTACTCATATCAGAGCGTCTCTATCACATTAAGAGTCATAAAATCAGCGAGTCATCTTAAACGTACGCAGCACTTAAGGAGTCGCTGGCTGTTTCGCGGATTGTTTTTGCCGTATCTGTTCTACTGTTTTTTGCAGCAGACGAATTCGCTCTGGTGTCAGTGGATGCTGCGCCGTATAAGTATTGGGTACTGCGCTTGGGTAAGATGCCGCCAGCCGTTGCAATGTGGTGCCAGCTGCAGCTGGATCATAGCCGGCTCTGGCTAGCATAATGAGGGCAAGGCGATCGGCTTCCTGATCCATCTTTGTCGGCATAATCTTGATGCCTGCGCTACCGCTAAGACCTGATAAATCTGGTTGCATGGGCAACAGTTGATCGATCACTCCCGACAATGTGGCAGTCATTTGTAGCGCTGAAATATGCTGTAGCGAGTTGTGCGCGATTTCTCTTGCCAGTATTGTTGCAAGCTCAGAGTCTGCCTGCAAAAATTCCACCATGCCGCGTGTAATGACGATTCTTCGGCCATCGCTGTAAGCATTAACATGATTGGCATTGCCAATATCAATGCTGTATGCGCATGCGTAGGTAAGCGGTATCACCAGAGTTGAAGTTTTATCATCACGCAAAATTGTCACCGCTAATTTGCGTATATTTTTTAATTTTTCTGACAGTATTTTGGCAGATTCAGATTCCGCATTCGGACCTTGTGGAAAAGGGAGATCCTGTATCTTGAGCAAAATATCGCCACGGCGTATACCAGCTTGTAGGGCGCCGCTTCCATCTAATACACTCGTCACCTGTAATCTTTCACCCAGATTGAGCAAATTTTTTGCCAAATCTGCAAAGGCGATTGAGTACGAGTATCGGTTTTTAGCGGTGAAGCCTAGCACTGGCCTGGCACTGTTTTGACAAAGACTGGCATTTTTAACCAGCAAAGGTGCGGCGATGCGATACAGCCTATCTTGATTTGATACGTAGCGAAGTAATGCTGCTTGCGTCTGCTTCGTATTGGCAGACACAGTAGTTGTAGCCGGTGAGGTTGAAGCAGATGGCAGTTGTGTAGTGCAAGAAGTAAGCAGCAGAGCCGCAAATAAAAAAATAACGATAGGCTGAAATATAACCCAGCTAATGCACATCTGCGTGTATCGGATCAAGCACACATTGAGCATCCTTATCATGCCGCATGCCTTTTATTTTTTACCGGTACTGCCAAAACCACCTTCACCTCGGTCGCTGCTATCAAATGCTGTCACCACATTAAAGCCTACCTGTAATACTGGCACGATCACCAGCTGAGCCAGTCTATCCATGGGATTTAGTACAAACGCGGTGCTGCCTCGATTCCAGGTCGAGACCATCAACTCACCCTGATAATCCGAGTCGATCAGGCCAACCAGATTGCCTAATACGATCCCGTGCTTATGCCCCAGACCACTGCGCGGGAGTATCATCGCAGCGTAGCCAGAGTCTGCCAGATGTATGGCCAAGCCAGTTGGAATAAGATGCGTGGTTCCAGGTTCTATCGTGAGTGGTTCAGCGATACATGCGCGCAAATCTAATCCCGCACTGCCTGAAGTTGCATAAGCAGGGAGTTGGTCTGTCATGCGCGCATCAAGGATTTTGATATCGATCGTTTTCATTTTGTCAGGTATTTTTATAAAAGAAAAACTGTGTCAGGCTAACCGCCGTGCAATCTCAGCGATGAGTTGTTGCGCCAGCGCGTCTTTGTTTGCACGGGGCAGATGTTGATGACCACTATCGTCAAATAACACCAGCTCATTATCATCAAGGCCAAAAGTTTGTGGACCAATGTTGCCGACTAAAAGAGGGATGTTTTTTTTCTTGCGCTTTGCCTGACCATATTCAATCAGGTTTTCGGATTCGGCGGCAAATCCCACGCAGTAAGGCGGTGCCGGCAGCGCAGCAACAGCAGCAAGAATATCCGGGTTTTGTTCAAATTTCAGATCAGGTGTTGCGTCGCCTTGCTTCTTAATTTTTTGATCGCTCATACTGCTTACACGCCAGTCAGCAACTGCAGCGACGGCAATAAAAATATGCTGGTCCTGAATATTTCCCATCACCGCATCATGCATTTCGCGCGCAGTCGTTACCTTGGAAATATATACGCCAGCAGGACTAGGCAAGGCAGTCGGTCCTGAAACTAGCGTCACTTCCGCACCTGCGGCATGTGCAGCGCGGGCAATTGCATAACCCATTTTTCCGGAAGATAAATTTGTGATGCCGCGTACCGGATCAATCGGTTCATAGGTCGGGCCTGCTGTAATCAGCAAGCGTTTTCCTGTGAGTAGTTTGGGCTGAAAAAAAGCAGCTAACTCTTCCAGTAATTGTTCCGGCTCCAGCATGCGGCCCAAGCCGGTTTCACCACAAGCCTGTTCACCTGCAGCAGGTCCTAGCAAGGTCACATGATCTTTATTTAATTGCGCAGCATTGCGTTGTGTAGCCGGGTTTTGCCACATCTCTACGTTCATTGCTGGTGCAACCAAAAGCGGTACAGCAGCAGGACGCGCCAGACATAAGGTGGAAAGCAAATCATCGGCAGCACCATGCACGAGCTTGCGCATAAAATCGGCAGAACAAGGCGCAATCAGGATGGCATCAGCGTGACGGGTCAGATCAATATGCGCCATATTGTTATTGACGCGGTTATCCCACTGGTCTGTGTATACGGGCTTGCCAGAGAGCGCTTGCATCGTCACCGGCGTAATAAAGTGCCGTGCTGCCTCAGTCATCACAACCTGAACAGATGCACCAGACTTAATCAGCGCTCGCGCCAGTTCAGCGGCTTTGTAACAAGCCACGCCACCAGTCAGTCCGAGTACGATATGTTTGCCGGTAAGGTCCATATTGATTTCCGTGTGCTGAAAATATTAGCGGTTTACTCTGCGAAATTCATCCAGCACGAATAACACGGCACCGATGGTGATGGCACTGTCGGCGATGTTAAATGCGGGCCAGTGCCAGCCGGCTATATGCACATCAAGAAAATCGATAACGTGGCCGTAAGCCAAACGATCAATCAGGTTGCCGATTGCGCCGCCGAGTATCAATGACAATGCCCAGCAAAATAACTTCTGAGCCGGATTGCGCCTTAACATCCAGACAATCAATAGTGACGCAGCGATGGAGATGACTGCAAAAAAATAGCGTTGCCAGCCTTGTTGGTCAGCTAAAAAACTGAATGCGGCGCCCTTGTTATAAACCATGACCAGATTGAAAAAACTGGTTACAGCTTCTGAATGTCCGTATTCAATTAAGCGGGATAGCGTAATTTTGGAAAGCTGATCTAACAGTACAATGATCGCAGCAACACCCAGCCACATCATTAGTCCGGGTGTCACTACTGAGCCTGCATTTTTTCTGGCCATAGGTTTACCTGATATAGATATAAATCATTTTCGTATCAGGCAAACCGGCGTTTTTCGCCGCTGCCAAATAAATTTGATACACACCGACCGCAAATGCCAGCATGTTCTGCATGCGAATCAACATCAGCCCGATAGTGCCAGCAGCGTTCACATTTTTTATATGTACTTGCCGTGACATGGACAGATTCATCTGCAGCAGAATTTACCTGGGTTAATTTGGCAGCAGAAGTAATCAATACAAATTTCAAGTCATCATCCAATCCATGTAGCAGCGCATATTTTTCACCCGTCGCATGAATTACAACTTCAGCCTGTAGTGACGAGCCAATAGCGCCTGATACACGCAATTCTTCCAGCTGCTTTAATACATCGGTTCGTATTTCACGCAGCGCAGTAAATTTCTGGAGTAACGCCTGATTGTCGCTCACTGTCGGCAAAGTATAAAAAGACTGCGTAAAGATAGTCTCGGCAGATTTGGCAAATGTATCCTGGTCAGCAAAGACTGACCATGCTTCTTCTGCAGTAAACGACAGTATCGGTGCGATCAGGGGCAGTAGCGATTGGGTGATATGCCAGATTGCAGTCTGCGCAGAACGCCGTGCAGATGATGTCGCGCCACTGGTATAGAGACGATCTTTCAATATATCCAGGTAAAACCCGCCCAGATCTTCCGAGCAGTACATCTGCAATTTTGCCACCACAGGATGGTATTCATAGTCATTGAAATGCTGGCGTATTTCATTTTGCAATTGCGTCATGCGCGCAATTGCGTAGCGGTCTATCTCCAGCATATCCACAATGTCTATGGTGTCGGTTTGCGGATGGAAATCAGAAGTGTTAGCCAGCAGGAAGCGCAGCGTATTGCGGATGCGACGATAGCTTTCCACAACACGTTTTAAAATTTCATCAGAAATCGACAGCTCACCCTAATAGTCAGTTGATGCCACCCACAGGCGTAAAATTTCCGCACCCATAGAATCCGATATTTTTTGCGGTGCGACCACATTACCTTTGGACTTGGACATTTTTTTGCCCTCACCGTCCACAACAAAACCATGTGTGAGCAACGCTTTGTAAGGCGCACAGCCATTCAACATTGATGATGTCAGCAGCGACGAATGAAACCAGCCACGGTGTTGATCTGAGCCTTCCAGATACAGATCAGCCGGGAATTGTAATTGCTCTTTGTGCGACCCGCGTAAAACAGTTTGATGCGTGGTGCCGGAATCAAACCAGACGTCGAGCGTATCTTTGTTTTTCTCGTAATGCGCCGCATCGGCGCCGAGAAAACTTTCCAGATCTATTTTGTGCCAAGCTTCAATGCCGCTTTGTTCTACCAGCAGCGCCACCTTCTCCAGTAAAGCTGGTGTATCCGGATGCAGCTCACCAGTTTCTTTGTGTACGAAGAAAGCCATAGGCACACCCCATTGACGCTGGCGTGACAATGTCCAGTCAGGGCGGTTAACTATCATGCCGTGCAGTCTGGCCTTACCCCAGGCAGGGAAAAATTGTGTGGCTTCAATCGCTGCTAATGCGGTCGTACGCAAACTGGCGCCGCCATTTGCAGGCGGTCTGTCCATACTGGCAAACCATTGGGAAGTTGCGCGATAAATGATCGGCGTTTTATGGCGCCAGCAATGCATGTAGCTGTGATCAAACATTACGACCTTGAACAAAGCACCGGCATCGTCCAGTGCGCTGCAAATAGGCTTGGATGCTTCCCAGATAGTCATGCCGCCAAATAGCGGTAATGTAGAGGCGAAGTGACCATCACCCATCACAGGGCTTAATATTGCATCGTCCTTCATGCCATGTGCTTTGCATGATGCGTAGTCTTCTATACCGTAGGCAGGTGCCGAGTGCACAACGCCAGTACCAGTGTCTAAGGTGACGTACTCCCCCATATAAACTGGCGAGTGGCGATCATAGTAAGGGTCTGTGGCCGCAAGCGGATGACGGAAATTAATCAGTGACAGTGCTTCACCACGGCAGGTTGCCAGCACTTTGCCTTCCAGGCCAAAACGCGTAAGGCTTTGTGCAACCAAGTCTTCTGCCAGTATCAGCAAAATAGTTTCTTCGTTACGCACAGTTTCGACCAGCGCGTAACTGAATTCAGGATGCATGTTCAATGCCTGATTCGATGGAATCGTCCATGGCGTCGTGGTCCAGATCACCACATAGCCTTTATCGACTGGCAGTTTCGCTAAACCAAATGCCTTTGCGATACGCTCATGTTCAGCGAAAGGAAAACCCACATCAATGGACGGATCACGCTTGTCCTGATATTCCACTTCCGCTTCAGCCAATGCCGAACCACAATCGAAACACCAATTGACTGGTTTTAAGCCGCGATACACATAGCCTTTTTCTAAGATGCTGCCCAACGCGCGTATCTCATCGGCTTCGTTGTGATAATTCATCGTCAGATAAGGATTTTCCCATTCACCCAATACACCCAGACGGATGAAATCTTTTTTCTGGCGGGTGACTTGTTCGGTGGCATAGGTGCGAGATTTTTCCAGCACTTCAGCGGTGGGCAGATGTTTGCCAAACTGTTTTTCAATCTGAATTTCTATCGGCATGCCATGGCAATCCCAGCCCGGTACATACTGTGCATCAAAGCCATCAAGCTGCTTGGTCTTGACGATCATGTCCTTTAAGATTTTATTGACTGCATGGCCTATATGAATATCGCCATTCGCATAGGGCGGGCCATCATGCAAAATATATTTGGGACGGCCAGCTGAAGCCTTGCGTATGCGCTGATAAAGTTTTTTCTCCTGCCACTGCGCCACCCAAAGCGGTTCGCGTTTGGCCAAATCGCCGCGCATGGGGAAAGGCGTCTCGGTCATGTTGACCGGATATTTGCTGTCTGGCTTGTTGCTGGATTTTTTGTCTGACATGGGGAGATTAATAAATAGAGAAATCGGGTCGGGGTCTGTTAGCAAATTTTTTCAGAGGCATCATCTGTTCAAATTTGCTCAGTCAATATCTTCGTTTGCTGATGGATTTCCAGGAAATAATGCCGTGCCGCACGCGCGTCGGCATTGATGGCTTCGGTCAATAGCGTTAAATCTTCGTATTTTTCTTCATCGCGCAGTTTCTGTAAAAATTCTACGCGTATGAGTTTGCCGTAGCACTGTTCTGCAAAATCAAATAAATGCACTTCCAGCAGCACCCGTCCATTATCTTCAACAGTAGGACGCACACCCATGCTTGCCACAGCAGGCAGAGGGCTTGCGCTCAAGCCATGCACCTGAACCACGAAAATGCCTGACAGAGCAGGGTGTTTGTGGGCGATGCGTAAATTCAGCGTTGGAAAGCCTATCGTGCGGCCCAGTTTTTTCCCATGCAGTACACGGCCTGAAATCGCATAGGGATGTCCGAGCAGTTTTTCCGCACGTTGAAAATCACCAGCTAACAAGGTGCTGCGCACTGCCGATGAGGAGATGCGCTCACTGCCATGCATAACGGTAGGCAGAGATGTCACCTCAAAACCAAATTCGCGACCGGCCTGGGCCAGCATGGCTAAGTTACCCGCACGTTTGGCACCGAAACAAAAATCATCGCCCACGATCAGCCATTTCACATGCAGTCCATCAACCAGAATATCTTTGATGAATGCAGCAGGGGAGAGCGCGGCAAAGCGTGCATTGAAATGTTCGACAATGACTCGGTCTATGCCGGCAGCAGCTAATGATTGTAGTTTGTCGCGCAGATTGGCAATACGCGCAGGAGCGCGGCTTTCATCGCCGCTCAGTTTGGCGAAAAATTCGCGCGGGTGCGGCTCGAAGGTCATGACAGCAGCTTCTACGCCCAGATTTTTGGCTGCGTCTGTTACGCGCGCAAGCAATGCCCTATGGCCGCGATGTACGCCATCGAAATTACCGATAGTCAGCGCACAAGGGCGGCGCGCATCGGCGTTGGGGAGTCCACGAAATACCTTCATCAGCTGGCTTTGAGACTGTGCATAAGCAAAGCACAAGATTATAGTGTGTTTCGCCCTGATTGCCGGATTGAAAAGCGCAGCAGCGTTAAGCTTTAGCGAAGATAAAATCAGCCTGCTATAACTCGCCCCATAAAGCCTGAACCGCTGCCAGCGCTGCCAGGCCTGCAGTTTCGGTGCGCAATACCCGCTCACCCATGGCAAGGCACAGCGCGCCACGCTCTATGGCCAGACTTTCTTCGGCCTCGGTAAAGCCGCCTTCTGGCCCTATGATGAGAGTTAGAGCCTGCGGCGGCTGATGGCGCGCCCAGTCAGTCAGAGATTGTGTACCGCGGGGGGAAAGCAGCACACGACGATGCAAGTCCTGCTGACTAATCCATAGCGAAAAGTTAACAGGCTCGGCCAGATGCGGCAGTCGATTACGGCCACATTGTTCTGCTGCCGCGGCCATAATGCCCTGCCAGTGGGCCATTTTTTTCTCTGCGCGTTCGGCTGTCACCTTCACCACCGAGCGGCTTGCTGCCAATGGGACGATCGCTGTGGCACCGAGCTCGACGGCTTTTTCTATGATCCAGTCCATCTTGCTGCCCTCGGGCAGTCCCTGCGCAAGGGTCAGCGCGTGGGCCGATTCTGCTTCGCGGGGCGAGAAAGTCTTGAGTTCAACCACGACCCGTTTTTTTTCAATTTCACATAAGCTCGCATGGAACTCACCACCTTCGCCATTAAAAATGATGACGATTTCTCCGGGGGTGAGGCGTAGCACATGAATATGACGCGCCACGGTTTCAGGCAGTGTCAGCAACATGCCTATGCGCATGGGTTCGTTACAGTAGAAGCGGGGCATGATGGTCAGTACAAAAAATCAGATAGCGGTCCGAGGTTGGCAAGCTTGCTGCAAGTTCACCGATTGTAAGCGGGCACCGCTCGTCTGGTAAAATGCACCCTTTTTCGCGCGCACAGTAGTCGCGTTGCGCCCGCTTTAGTCATTCAATTTTATCAACATGACCTCTTCCCATTCTAGTAGTCAAATGGCTAGCGCGATACGCGCGCTGGCAATGGATGCAGTACAAAAAGCAAACTCTGGCCATCCTGGTATGCCCATGGGTATGGCTGAGATTGCTGTCGCTCTGTGGAGCCGGCATCTGCGCCACAATCCGGCCGACCCCAAGTGGCTAGATCGTGATCGCTTCGTTGTCTCCAATGGTCATGGCTCCATGCTGCTGTATGCCTTGCTGCATCTGACTGGTTATGACTTGCCTATGGAAGAGATTAAAAACTTCCGCCAGCTGCATTCAAAAACGCCTGGCCATCCGGAAGTCGATATCACCCCGGGTGTTGAAACCACGACCGGCCCACTGGGACAAGGCATCACCAATGCCGTAGGCATGGCTTTGGCTGAGTGGCTGTTGGGTGCGCAATTCAATAAACCCGGTTTGGACATCATTGATCACCACACCTATGTATTTCTGGGTGACGGTTGTCTGATGGAAGGTATCAGCCATGAAGCGTGCTCTTTGGCCGGTACGCTGCGTTTATCCAAGCTTATAGCGCTGTATGACGATAATGGTATTTCTATTGATGGCAAAGTCGATGGTTGGTTCCGCGACGATACGCCCAAACGTTTCGAGGCTTATGGCTGGAACGTACTACCGGCTGTCGATGGTCATGATGTTGATGCACTGGATGCAGCCATTGCTGCTGCAAAAAAATCTGATCGTCCAACACTGATTTGCTGCAAGACCGTCATAGGCAAAGGTTCGCCCAACATGCAAGGCAGTGACAAAGTGCATGGCGCTGCGTTGGGTGACACCGAGATCGCCGCTACCCGCGCTGCAATCAACTGGCCGCATGCACCGTTTGAGATTCCTGCCGATGTTTACCAAGCCTGGGATGCAAAATCCAGTGGTATGGAAATGCAGTCTGCATGGGACGTGAAATTTCAGACTTATCGCGAAAAATTCCCTACCGAAGCATCTGAACTGTTACGCCGTATGCAAGGTGCCTTGCCGGCGCAATTTGATCAGACCATCACCGGGTATATAAACAGCTGCATAGAGAAAAAAGAAACGATTGCCACCCGCAAAGCCAGCCAAAATGCCATACAGGCATTGGCGCCATCACTGCCTGAATTTTTGGGTGGTTCGGCTGATCTGACTGGCTCCAATCTCACTAATTGGAAAGAGTGTGTGGCTGTGCGCGCAGGACAGCCCGGTAACCATATCAATTACGGTGTGCGTGAATTTGGCATGAGTGCAATCATGAATGGTATTGCGCTGCATGGCGGGTATATTCCATTTGGCGCCACTTTTCTGACCTTCTCCGATTACAGCCGTAATGCATTGCGTATGGCCGCGTTGATGAAGATACGATCGATTTTTGTTTTTACACACGACTCTATCGGTCTGGGCGAAGACGGACCGACGCATCAGTCAGTAGAACACGTATCTAGCATGCGTCTAATTCCAAATCTGGACAACTGGCGTCCTTGCGACACGGTTGAATCGGCTGTGGCCTGGGAGCAGGCAGTACGTCGTCAGCATGGCCCGAGCACATTGATTTTTTCGCGGCAAAATCTGCCTTACATGGAAAGAACGCCGGCACAAGTGGCTGATATCAAACGTGGTGGTTATGTGTTGAAGGATGCTGAAATCCCACAAGCGATCCTGATTGCAACCGGCTCTGAAATTGAGCTGGCCGTGAAATCTGCACAAGAGTTAGCTGCGCTGGGTATCGCTGTTCGGGTAGTCTCCATGCCTAGCACGGATGTATTCGATCGTCAGGATGTGGCTTATAAATCCAGCGTATTACTGAAGGGTGTGCCGCGGGTTGCCGTTGAGGCAGGTGTGTCTGATTTCTGGTTCAAATATGTGGGCATAGATGGTGCTGTCATAGGCATCGATAGCTTTGGCGAATCAGCGCCTGCTGGCGCTTTGTTCAAACATTTTGGCTTTACCAGCGAGAAGGTTGTGGCCGCAGTTAAATCAGTATTGGTTTGATTTTTATAAGCGTATTAACTTAATCCTTCATTTGATTAGCCATTCAATTTTAGTATTTAATTATTTAATTAGTCCATTTCCATTCGGGAGACCAGCATGACCATCAAAGTTGCCATCAATGGCTATGGCCGCATCGGCCGCAATGTTCTCCGCGCTCATTACGAGGGCGGCAAGAAAAATGATATTCAGATCGTTGCCATCAATGATCTTGGCAATGCAGAGTCCAATGCACATCTGACCCGCTACGATACAGCGCACGGAAAATTCCCCGGCACAGTCGTTGTCGAGGGTGACAACATGATCGTCAATGGTGACAAAATTCGTGTTTTCGCGCAGCGTAATCCTGCCGATATTCCTTGGGGTGAGCTGGGTGTTGATGTGGTGCTGGAGTGCACCGGTTTTTTTACCACGAAAGAAAAAGCCTCAGCGCATTTAAAGGGTGGCGCTAAGAAAGTCATCATCTCTGCCCCTGGCGGCAAGGATGTGGATGCAACCATCGTATTTGGTGTAAATCAAGGCGTGCTAAAAGCATCGGATACCGTCATTTCTAATGCGTCGTGCACCACCAACTGCCTCGCACCATTGGTCAAGCCTTTGAATGATCAGATAGGCTTACTCAATGGTCTGATGACGACTGTGCATGCTTACACCAATGATCAGGTGCTCACAGATGTGATGCATGAAGATCTGCGTCGCGCGCGTTCGGCTACACAATCAATGATACCTACCAAGACTGGTGCTGCTGCTGCAGTTGGTCTCGTTTTACCTGAGCTTAATGGCAAACTTGATGGCTATGCGATTCGTGTACCGACCATTAATGTTTCTATTGTTGATCTGTCTTTCATCGCCGCCCGCGATACAACTGTCGATGA
>CAIVDH010000016.1 GCA_903904635.1 uncultured Burkholderiales bacterium
GACCGCCTCAATGGGGAACAACTTACTTTGCGCCCGGAAAATACGCCCGGCGTAGTGCGCGCTGCTATTGAGCACAATCTGACTTACGATGGTCCCAAGCGCCTGTTTTATATGGGTCCGATGTTTCGCCATGAGCGCCCGCAGCGCGGCCGGTACCGCCAGTTTTATCAGTTAGGCATTGAGGCCTTGGGGTTCGCTGGACCAGAAGTGGATGCGGAACAGATTTTGTTGGCGAACCAGCTTCTCGGCAGACTTGGTGTGCGTAATGTGCGTGTGGAGTTAAACAGCTTGGGCGTTGCGCAAGAGCGACTGAGCCACCGTGCCGCGCTGGTTTCTTACCTGGAGGACCACGCTAGTTTGCTGGATGTGGATTCGCGCCGGCGGTTATCGACGAACCCGCTGCGCATACTCGATACAAAAAATCCGGCAATGCAGGATCTGGTCAATAATGCGCCAAAATTGCTGGACTATCTGGGCGAGGAATCATTGGCACATTTTGAAGGTGTGCAAGCCATACTGCGTCATAACAGCATACCGTTCACCATTAATCCGCGCTTAGTTCGTGGCATGGATTATTACAATCGCACCGTTTTCGAGTGGGTTACCGATCAGCTGGGCTCGCAGGGTACAGTTTGCGGTGGTGGCCGATATGATCCGCTGGTGGAGATTTTCGGTGGCAAACCCACGCCTGCAGTTGGCTTTGCCATGGGTGTGGAGCGCCTGCTTGAGCTGATGAAAGCCTCGGGCGAGAAATTCTCGCCTAATCAGTGCGATGTCTATCTGGTACATCAGGGTCCGGAGGCGCAGATGCAATCTATCGTACTGGGCGAGCGTTTGCGCGATGCCGGCCTCGATGTTGTGCTACATTGCGCATCTTCTGGCGGGCCTGGCAGTTTTAAATCGCAAATGAAAAAAGCGGATGCCAGCGGTGCTGCATTTGCCGTTATATTGGGCGAAGATGAAATCGCCAAGGGCGTTGCAGCAGTCAAGCATTTACGCGAAACAGATCCGGAACATAACCAGCATAGCGTTGCGCTGGATGCAGTGGTCGATCATTTGATTGACCATATTATCGGCAAAGACGAGCATGACCACGATCATGCCGGCCACATTCACTACCATCCATAAATAAATCATGGCATATGATCTTGAAGAGCAGGAACAACTGGCAACCCTTAAAGCCTGGTGGAAGCAATACGGCAATCTGACCACATGGTTGGTGATTGCTGTGCTGCTGGCATTTTCCGGCTGGTCTGGCTGGAATTATTATCAGCGTAGTCAATCAATGAAAAGCGCGTTGCTTTACGAAGAAGTCGTCAAGGCAATTGAGTCCAAGGACAACGCCAAGGTAGAACGCGGAGCAGCTGACATTAAGGATAAATTCAGTGGTACGCCTTATGCACAGATGGCCGCGTTGGCAGCTGCAAAATCAGCATTTGATGCAAAAGATCTGAAGGCAACCAAGGCGCATTTGAACTGGGTCATCAATAATGGCCGCTCTGAAGAGTTCAAGGCTATTGCCAAAGTCCGGCTGGCCGGTGTGCTGCTGGACGAAAAAGCCTATGACGAAGGGCTTAAGCTGCTTGCAGGTGAATTTCCCGATCAGTTTGCGGCATTAGTTGCTGACCGTCGCGGCGATTTGTTGGTGGCGCAAAATAAGCTCGCAGAAGCGCGCACAGCTTACAAAACTGCACTGGATAAAACCGAGATTAAAAATCCGGCGCGCCAGCTGATTCAACTCAAGCTAGACGCGCTGGGCGGCGCCGAAGCTGCCGCTGCCTGACCGCTGGAGCCATAAATGCTTAAGTTTTCCAGATTTGCCATTGTGGTTGCCGTGATGCTAATCACTGGCTGCTCGTCGCTGAATCCTTTTTCCAAAAAAGCGCCTCGCAATGATCCTGCACCGCTGACAAGTTTTAAAACTTCCATGTCAGTACAAAAGGTGTGGTCCAACCGTATCGGAAAATCGGATAACTATTTCTTTAATCCTGCCGTAGTTGCAGACAAACTTTATGCTGCCAGCGCAGATGGAACCGTGGCATGTATGAATGTCTCCACCGGCAAAATGTTATGGCGAATTAATGCAGCTAAAGCCCTGACTGCCGGTGTGGGTAGCGATGGGAAAACGGTTGTCGTTGTAGCTACGGATGGTTTGGTATTGGCATTTGATGCGATTACTGGAAAAAATCGATGGAAAGCACAGGCTTCAAGTGACGTATTATCTACACCTGCAGTCGGAGGCGGTGTGGTGGTATTACGCAGTCTGGACAATCGCATTCTTGCGCTGGACGCGCAATCAGGTACCCGCCGTTGGTTTGTTCAGCGCCCGGCTCCTACGCTAGCGTTGCGCGCAGCCCCCGGCATACTGATCGATGATGACTTTGCCTATGTTGCCTTGCCTGCCGGGCGCTTGATTGCACTGGCCCTGACTAACGGCGGAACACGCTGGGATGCAGCAGTCGTGGAGCCGCGTGGCGCCACTGAGCTTGAAAGAGTTGTTGATTTGTCCGGCACGCCCGTCATCTCAGGAAGAGATATTTGTGTCACCGCTTACCAGGGTCGTGTTGTTTGTGCCGATCTTGGCAATGGCGCGTTGCGATGGGCGCGCGAACTATCAGCTGAAGCAGGTGTAGGCGTTGACGATCGATTTGTCTATGCTGCTGATGATCGCGGTAACGTCAACGCATTTGCTCGTACAAGTGGTGCTAGTCAATGGCGTAATACAGCCCTGGCCTTGCGCCATCTTTCTGCTCCGACTGCATTTGGAAGGGCAGTTGCTGTTGGTGACTATGATGGTTATATCCATTTCCTGTCACGTGAAGATGGTGCAATGCTTGCTCGCTTATCCACTGACGGTAGTTCGATCAAGGCAGCGCCTATTGTTGTAGGCTCAAGACTGATCGTGCAGACCGATGATGGTCAGGTGTTGGCAATAGCGACTAAATAAATTTAAATTCAGTTGTAACTAAACAGAATCACTGGGTTGTTTTTTTCGCCATCATGTCCGGGCTTGGTGCTTGAATGCATATTGCCGGGCATGCTTTGTCTGCTGTGCCACATGTTGTTTAGCAAATTCAAAGCCCAGTACCATGAGCGGCTTAGAGATTATCAGCACGGCTTATGAACCATGGCTAAAGTTCAGCCTTACTGATTTCGTTTTATCACAGATGCAGGCGCACAAATTTTCAGCGCTGCATAGCAATCCTTGGAATATGAATGAAGCCGGTAATTGCATTAATAGGCCGACCTAACGTTGGCAAATCTACTTTATTTAATCGGCTCACGCGCTCACGAGATGCGCTGGTTGCTGATTTGCCCGGGCTTACCCGCGATCGTCATTATGGCGAGGGCAGGGTAGGAGAGCGTCCGTTTCTGGTTATTGATACCGGCGGCTTCGAGCCTGTGGCAAAAGAAGGCATCATGCATGAGATGGCCAAGCAGACCAAGCAAGCCGTTGCTGAAGCCGATATAGTTATTTTCATGGTAGATGGGCGTCAGGGGCTAACGCCGCATGATAAAACTATTACTGATTTTTTACGCAAGGCAGGGCGCTCAGTCATGCTGGTGGTGAATAAATCTGAGGGCATGAAATACACCTCTGTTACCTCAGAATTTTATGAGCTTGGCCTGGGAGATCCTTACGTGATTTCATCTGCACACGGTGATGGCGTGGCCGATCTGGTTGAAGAATCACTCGATATCGCCTTCGCTGCAAAACCGTCAGATGAAGCAGATGAGCCAGGTGTGCGCGGCACTAAAATTGCCATCGTTGGCAGACCCAATGTAGGCAAATCTACGTTGGTCAATACCTTGCTGGGTGAAGAGCGTGTGATTGCTTTTGACATGCCCGGCACTACCCGCGATTCGATAGAAATCCCGTTCGAAAGAGATGGTCGTCATTACACGCTGATTGATACAGCAGGCATACGCCGGCGTGGCAAAGTATTTGAGGCGATAGAAAAATTTTCTGTCGTGAAGACCTTGCAGTCCATCTCCGAAGCGAACGTAGTGGTTCTATTGCTGGATGCACAGCAGGATATCTCCGAGCAGGACGCGCATATTGCAGGTTTTGTACTGGAATCTGGTCGTGCGCTTGTGGTCGGCGTGAATAAATGGGATGGTCTGACCTCGGACAGGCGCGATGAAATCAAGCTCGATATCGATCGCAAGCTAAGTTTCCTATCCTTTGCAAAATTTCACTATATCTCAGCGTTGAAAGCCACCGGTGTGGCCATGCTGATGAAATCTGTCGATGCGGCTTATGCCGCTGCCATGGCCAAGCTACCTACGCCGCAGCTTACGCGTGCCCTGCAAGAGGCTGTAGACCATCAACAGCCGCGCCGTAAGGGGTCGATACGTCCTAAGTTGCGTTATGCGCACCAGGGCGGGCAAAACCCGCCGATTATTGTCATTCATGGCAATGCTCTGGATGCCATTGATGCAAACTACAAGCGGTTTTTGGAAAAACATTTCAGGGAGACTTTTTCTTTGGTGGGTACGCCACTGCGAATTGAATTGCGCTCTGGAAAAAACCCTTTTTCAAAAGAGGGATAAGCATCAAATATGCAGCCGCTGTTTGCCAGCAAGGGTAAAAATCGATTACATTCATGACAAGTAGTTATTTGTGCTTGAAATTCTGGTTATCGCCTCCACTTCTATCTCGCGAACATACAACAACTCGGAGCCTCCATGAGCAATAAAGGGCAACTCTTACAAGACCCATTCCTTAACGCGTTAAGGAAAGAGCACGTTCCCGTTTCCATTTATCTGGTTAACGGTATCAAATTACAAGGCCACGTAGAGTCATTTGACCAATACGTAGTTCTGCTCCGAAATACCGTCACACAGATGGTATATAAGCATGCCATTTCCACAGTGGTGCCTGCACGTGCAGTCAACCTCAGCACTGAGCCTGACTCTGAATAGCATCTTGTATCGGCTTAGCAGATCTGAGGCCTTAGTGCCGCGCTCTTTAGACTGCTGCGGGTGTTGGCAGCTCCATGCGGTAATACCTGACATGTTTGCCGCACTGCCGGCTTGTCATCGGATTAAAGAGAGCGGCTCTTAACATGCGCGCAGTCTTGGTCGGTGTTGATTTTGGCAAGGGTGATTTTCACGCCAGCCTTGAAGAGCTGGCGCTTTTGTCAAAATCCGCTGGTGCACTACCCGTTGCTAGCGTTACTGGAAGGCGCAGCAGTCCGGACGCTGCATTATTTGTCGGTTCAGGTAAGGCCGATGAAATCCATGACACGGTTGCAGATCTGGATCTTGATCTGGTGGTTTTCAATCATGCATTGTCACCGGCTCAGCAGCGCAATCTTGAGCGCCATCTCAAAGTCAGAGTCATAGATCGTACCAGTCTCATACTTGATATTTTTGCCCAGCGGGCCCAGAGCCACGAAGGTAAAGTACAGGTTGAGCTCGCACAGTTGCAACATCTGGCCACTCGCCTGATACGGGGCTGGACCCATCTTGAGCGGCAAAAAGGTGGTATAGGCTTGCGTGGTCCCGGGGAAACGCAGCTCGAGACTGACCGTCGTCTGATCGGAGAGCGCGTAAAAGCGTTACGGGCAAAGCTCGACAAACTGCAGCGACAGCGTAATACACAGCGCCGTTCACGCGAGCGTAATCATACTTTTTCGATATCTCTGGTCGGATACACCAATGCCGGGAAATCCACCCTTTTTAATCATCTGACCAAGGCAGGTGTGTATGCTGCCGATCAGTTATTTGCCACTTTGGATACGACATCCCGGCGAGTTCACCTAGGCGAAGCAGGAAATGTTGTGCTTTCTGACACCGTAGGTTTCATACGTGAACTTCCTACACAGTTAGTGGCTGCATTCCGTGCGACCCTAGAGGAAACAATACATGCTGATGTACTGCTACATGTGGTTGATGCTTCCAGTCCTGTGCGCAGTGAGCAGGTTGAGCAGGTAAACGCGGTACTTCGTGATATTGGCGCAGATCACATTCCTCAGATTATGGTGTGGAATAAGATAGACCTGAGTGATTTGGATCCGGCGGTCGAACGTGATGAATATGATAAAATTCGGCGTGTTTTTGTCAGTGCGCACACGGGCTTGGGTATAAATATGCTGCGTGGCGCTTTGGCTGAATATGCGCAGACAGAGATTATTCCATTGCAAGCCGCACTGTAGATTTTCCGGTAGTATGTTTACAAATAATTGTTTTTTGTTTTTGTTAATTTATTGATTGAAAAATCCCTAACTGGTCTGATCGTGTTCATGCTTGATAAAACGTGGAACTAATCAGCGTTTCTCCAACAAAAAAGACCCCTACTCCGGAACGCGACAGCATGCTTGCATCAATTCTCAAAAAGTTTGGACTGAAATTCTCATTAAACGATCCGCATTGGGGTCGAGGATCCAAAGACGGCGAACAGGAGCCGCGTCAGGAAGGTAATAAGAAACCGAATGATGGCCCACCTGATCTTGATCAGCTATGGCGTGATTTTAATCAGCGCATCAATCGTATTTTCAACAAGCAGGGTGGCGGCGGTGGTCGCGGCGGCGAGGGTGGTGGCATGCCCTCAGCACGTGGCGCTGGCATAGGTGCTGGTGTAATCGCTGGTGTAGTTTTATTTTTGTGGCTGGTCAGTGGTTTTTTTATTGTGCAGGAAGGACAGACTGGCGTAATTTTGTCATTCGGCAAATATAGTCATTCCACACCGCCGGGTTTCAACTGGCGCTGGCCTTATCCGATACAGTCTCATGAGCTGGTCAATCTATCACAGGTGCGTACTGTTGAAGTTGGGTATCGCAGCAATGTACGCAACAAAATGCCACGTGAGTCACTGATGCTGACGGATGATGAAAATATTATCGATATACAGTTCGCTGTTCAATACCGTTTGAAAGACGCGTCCAATTGGGTTTTTAATAATAGAGACCAGGAAGAAACCGTCAAGCAGGTTGCTGAGACCGCCATTCGTGAAATTGTCGGCAAGAGCAAGATGGATTTCGTTCTTTACGAAGGCCGTGAGAAAGTCGCCTATGACACCAGCGCCCTGATGCAGCAGACACTAGACCGCTATCGCATCGGTGTTCTGGTTACGAACGTGACCATGCAAGGTGTGCAACCCCCTGAGCAAGTGCAGGCAGCGTTCGATGATGCCGTCAAGGCGGGGCAGGACAGAGAGCGTCAGAAAAATGAAGGACAGGCTTACGCCAATGACGTTGTACCCAAGGCCAGAGGTACTGCTTCTCGTCTGATGCAGGAATCCGAAGGGTATCGTTCACGCGTTGTCGCTAATGCGCAGGGTGAATCAGCGCGTTTCACAAGAGTGCTGGCTGAATATCAGAAAGCTCCTGTCGTCACCCGTGATCGTATGTACATCGAAGCGATGCAACAAATTTTCACCAACACGACCAAAGTTATGGTTGACGCAAAAAACAATAACAGCATGATCTATCTGCCGCTTGATAAATTGATTTCTCAATCCGCCGCTGAGTCTGCTGGCGGTGCCGTTGTACCACCTCCTGCACCTGTGGATGCGCTACCTGAAACGGGACGTCAAATTGATCGTAGCCGCGATAGTCGCAGCTCACGTGATCGGGAGAGCCGCTAATGAACCGTCTTGTCTCTGGCGCCATTGCCGCGCTGATTGCGCTGATTGTTTTGATGTCCACACTATTCGTGGTTGACCAACGTCAGTATGCGATTGTCTTCGCACTTGGTGAGGTCAAAGAAGTCATCAGCGAGCCTGGTTTGCATTTCAAGTTACCGCCCCCATTCCAAAACGTCCTGTTTCTGGACAAACGCATACTTACGCTCGATACACCCGAACCGGATCGTTTTATTACGGCCGAAAAGAAAAATATTTTAGTTGATGCATTTGTGAAGTGGCGTATTGTTGATCCGCGTTTATATTTCATCAGCTTTGGTGGTGATGAACGAAGGGCTCAAGACCGTATGGCGCAGATCGTAAAGGCCGCACTGAATGATGAAATTACCAAGCGCACCGTTCGCGATGTGATTTCTGGTGAGCGTGGCAAAGTGATGGATGCCATACGTGCCAAAGTCTCGGAAGAAGCCAAGCAGATAGGCGGCGAAATTATTGATGTCCGACTGAAGCGGGTGGATTACGTTGAGCAGATTAACAATTCCGTCTATGAACGCATGAAATCTGAGCGTTCACGGGTTGCCAATGAATTGCGCTCAACAGGGTCGGCAGAATCAGAAAAAATTCGTGCCGATGCAGACAGGCAACGTACCGTTATTTTAGCTGAGGCCTATCGCGATGCTGAAATCGTCCGAGGTGATGGTGATGCCAAGGCTGCAGCCATTTATTCCAAAGCATTTGGTCAAAGTCCAGAATTTTATAAATTTTCGCGCAGTCTAGACGCTTATCGCGAGAGCTTCAAAACCCGTAGCGATGTATTGGTGGTAGATCCTAGTTCGGAATTTCTCAAATATTTCAAAGCCCCTGGCGGCGCGCATAAGTAAGCAGGGTTGTTGTGACTGCACCTTTGTTGCTCGCGCTCGGGCTGTTTTTTGTTATAGAGGGCTTGTTTCCTTTTTTCTTTCCCAGGCAGTGGCGCCAGACTTTTTTGCGTATTGCAGAACTTTCTGAAGGGCAGATTCGTTTTTTTGGTCTGCTTGCCTTGCTCTGCGGTATCCTTCTGCTTGCCTTCCAATTTTTCTCAGCTGACACCTGATCTTTGCCATGCCGAATTGGCTATTACCTGAAAACATTGCTGACGTACTGCCCTCCGAAGCCCGCAAGATAGAGGAGCTTCGTCGCGCATTGCTCGATAAATTCCGGCTATTTGGCTATGAGCTCGTCATGCCGCCTATGCTGGAATATGTAGATTCCCTTATGCCGGTAGTCGACCACGAGATGGATTTGCGCATGTTCAAGCTCGTCGATCAGTTATCCGGTCGCACCATGGGCTTGCGGGCAGACATGACCACACAGGTCGCGCGTATCGATGCGCATTTGCTAAACCGTGCCTCCATTACCAGACTTTGTTACGCAGGCAGCGTCTTGCATACACGCCCATCAGGCCTGCATGCAACGCGAGAGCCACTGCAAATAGGCGCCGAGATCTACGGTCATGCGGGCCTGGAAGCCGATGCTGAAATTCAGGGACTGGCACTTGCCGCACTCAGACTCGCTGGTTTATCTTCTGTGCGCATGGATTTATGCCACGCAGGGATACTGCGGGCGGTATTAGCCAGCGATGCACAGGCTGCTCGTCATGAGACGGCGATTGTGAGCCTGATGCGCGCCAAAGACCTGCCAGAGCTACAAGTGCTGACTGCCAGCTTCGCGGCACCTGTACGAGCTGCGTTACTGGCCTTGCCGACCTTATATGGTGACATCAGCGTCATCGATCGTGCCCGAGCTCTGCTGCCTAAAGAAGCTCAGATTTCACAAGCGCTTGATGACCTGGCATTGCTTGCCAAACTCGCCGGAGAAGCCAGCGTCACGATAGACCTGGCTGATTTGTCCGGATATCAATATGAAAGTGGCGCGATGTTTTCGCTTTATGTGCCTGGCTTGCCAAATGCCGTTGCCCGCGGTGGTCGCTATGATCACGTGGGTGAAGCCTTTGGCCGTGCCCGTCCTGCTACAGGTTTTTCCATGGATCTTCGCGAGTTGGCCAGGCTTTTGCCCGCTGCCATGCCGGTTTCTGCGATACGCGCGCCTTGGGGACGTGAGCCTGAGTTAATAAATTTTATTGCAGAATTGCGTGAGGCAGGGGAAGTCGTCATACAAGCTTTGCCCGGGCATGAAAGCGAGCAGCAGGAATTCGATTGTGACCGCATGATCGTATCCGACCAGGGAAAATTCATTATTAAAAAACTGCGTTAATAAGATTGCGAATAATCATGGCTAGAAACGTTGTTGTAATAGGTACCCAATGGGGCGACGAAGGCAAAGGCAAAGTCGTTGATTGGCTGACAGATCATGCACAAGGCGTGGTCCGCTTTCAGGGCGGCCATAACGCTGGTCATACACTGGTCATAGGTGGGCACAAGACGGCATTGCAGCTGATCCCGTCTGGCATCATGCGCCCCGGTGTGGCCTGCTACATAGGCAATGGCGTGGTGCTGTCCGTGCCGGATGTATTGCGTGAAATTGATAAGCTCGAAGCATCGGGGCTTGAGGTTGCTGCGCGCTTGAAAATTTCAGAAGCTTGCCCGGTGATTTTGCCTTATCACACTGCACTTGATGCGGCACGTGAAGCGGCCAGAGGTGATGCAAAAATCGGCACCACTGGCAAAGGCATAGGCCCTGCTTATGAAGATAAAGTCGCTCGACGCGCAATACGCGTGGCTGATTTGCTCAATGAATCACGCTTTGCAGAAAAATTACGTGAAAACCTTGATTATCATAATTTTGTACTAAAAAATTATCTGCATGCGCAGCCAGTTGATTATCAAAAAACATTAGACGACGCGCTCAGCACTGCACCGCGCATACGCCCCATGGTGACAGATGTTTCCAGCGCATTGCATGCAGCCCACAAGGCTGGCGCAAATTTACTGTTTGAAGGCGCACAAGGCAGCCTGCTTGATGTGGACCATGGCACATATCCATTCGTTACATCAAGTAACTGCGTAGCAGGTAATGCCGCTGCCGGCTCAGGTGTTGGCCCTAACATGCTGCATTACGTATTAGGTATTACCAAGGCTTACACCACGCGTGTGGGTTCAGGTCCGTTTCCGTCCGAGCTGCCTACCGACCAAGGCGTGGGCGAACATCTTTCTTCCGTTGGTCATGAGTTTGGCACCGTTACAGGCCGTGCGCGCCGCTGTGGCTGGTTTGATGCGGCTTTGCTAAAGCGTTCAGTGCAGATAAATGGTGTGTCCGGCATGTGCCTGACCAAACTCGATGTGCTCGATGGTATTGCATCACTCAAGCTATGCACAGGCTACAAGCTCAACGGCAAAATTGTGGATATTTTCCCGGTCGGTGCAGAAGAAGCCGCTGCATGTGAGCCTATCTATGAAGAAATGCCGGGTTGGACAGAAGTCACAGTCGGCGCCAAAACCATGGAAGCGCTGCCTGCTGCTGCCCGCGCTTATGTCAAGCGCATCGAAGAGCTGGTTGGCGTGCCTGTTGATATGGTGTCAACTGGGCCTGACCGCGAAGAGACGATCGTACTGCGTCATCCGTTTGCCTGACGCTGGCGGGGTCTGCAGTTATGTCAGATACGACAGACAAGCCAGACACATCAACCCATGATGCCAGCGACCCTGCGCATCTGTGGGTTTCGTGGGATGAATATCATCGTGCGATTGAATCGCTTGCAATAAAAATTCATGCTTCGGGCTGGCATTTTGATCAGGTGTTGTGTCTGGCCCGTGGCGGATTGCGACCGGGTGATGTCTTCTCGCGTCTTTTCAAAGTACCGCTAGCGGTGCTCTCTACCAGTTCATATCGTCATGCCGCAGGTACTGTGCAAGGTGAACTAGAAATCGGCAATCACATTACTTCTACCGCCGGGCCATTGGCCGGTAAAATTTTATTAGTTGATGATCTGGTTGATTCAGGTATTACGCTGCAGCAGGTGCAGCAACATCTGCGCACGCATTGTCCACTTGTCACCGAAGTCAGGTCTGCAGTTATTTGGTATAAGGCGGTGTCGGTAGAGCGTCCTGATTATTACCTCGAATACTTGCCTGATAGCCCTTGGATACATCAGCCATTCGAAACCTACGACACACTCACGCCTGCCAATCTA
>CAIVDH010000017.1 GCA_903904635.1 uncultured Burkholderiales bacterium
AAGCCAGCAGCTGAGCAAAAGGCTGAGCCAAAACCTGAAGCTAAGGTTGAACAAAAGCTTGAGCAAAAAGCTGAGGCCAAGCCTGCCAATGATGGTGCCAGCATGATTACACCGATGCTGGACCGTCAGGCAACCGTGCGCGGCACAGGCTATGCCGTGATCAGTACACAAAACCATAAAAATGCTGCTCAGCAGCGTTTGATGGCAATCCGTGCTTCCAAGCTTGATGCGTATCGTGCCCTGACTGAACAAGTTTATGGTCAGCAGTTGGATGCCACCACCACCGTTGCCGAGATGATGGTCACCAGTGACACCTTCCGCACCCGCGTTCAAGGTATCATTTATGGCGCAGTGCTGGAATCGATTACCCCGGTGGGCGACGATACCTATGAAACCACGCTCTCGCTCGATGGTCGTGTGGTGAATGATCTGCGCGTACTGTATGTAGCGCAGATGTCAGCGCGGGCAAGGTAATCATGTCTGCCGTGCGATTTTTGCCTGTTTTGCTCTCCTTGTCGTTGGCGGGCGCGTCTTTGTCTGCATTTGCAGCTGAACCGCCTTTGCCTACCGACCCGCGCAAACGACTCGAAGCCTTGCAACATGCGCTGATTGATGCAGCCATGGCTAGCCAGACCCGGGTACGCAGCGCAGCCTGGGTAGACAATTCAGGCCAATTGCACGAAAACACCCGTATCACCTCGGACATGAAAGTGCGAGGTGTGCGTGTGTTGACCCATCTGCAAAATGAGGGGGGCATGGCAGGTGCGATCGTCTCTGATTCCACTCGCGCCACCCGTACTGACGAAGCATGTCAGGCCACAGAGCAGCGCTATCGTCGTGAAGCCACGCTGGAAACAGCCATGCGCATTGCCTCCGTCGGTACCGAGCGCTATGACTGGACCATGTTGCTCTCACAAGTGCGGGCAAGATTTGTGTCTCAGACAGCGGTCAGCCGTAAATGGTCATTGTCCTCGCCCACACGCGTGCCTGAACAAACCTATGAACGCTTGCTGACAGGTGTACAACCTGATCAAATGCCTTACCAGATGCTGCTGGAATTGCTGCCATCCGGCGCGCTTGGTGTAGAGCCTATGCGTCTGGCCAGAGACCGGGCTTCAGGGTCTGCACGTGCTACCAGAGCAGTGCTAAATTACCTCAATGATGAACCGCCACGCCGCGATCCGATTCCTTTTGTTATCAGGTTATCGGTGATTGAGCGCAGCAGTCAGGTGTTAATGTGGCAAGACACCGTGCCTCTTTTTTATCCGGAATCAGAGATCAAGAGCACCAGCCAGCCTTTGCCACCGGGCTTGCTGTCTGAGCTCGATCGCGTGTTGCACAAATGGCATGATAGGCTAGACAACAGTTTCGGCTGCAAGCCACAGCAGTTCAATGTGTTGCAAGAAAATGCAAACGGATGGACCATTAACGGTGGTCAGACCGCTGGATTATCCATCGGTGACCAGCTCTTGCTGATTAATCGTGAACATTTACCAGCACGCATACTTGAAGCAGACAGCGGACAACACATGGCTTTGGTTGAAGTCATAGGCATTAAAAGCGGATCAGCATTAATTAAAAAACTGGCAGGACCCAAAGACATGTCACGCTCTGGCGACTGGGTCGCCACGCCTTTCTGAACATCCGGAGAAAAAGATGAATATTTTGCACCGCAGCCCACTGGCCATCATTCTGGCGCTTGCACTGATCCATGTAGCCCAGGCTAATGATGCTCCTGCTAAAGCGGGTGATGCCAAAGCAGGTGACGCCAAATCAGGCGAAGCTGCGAAACCAGCCACACCACCTGAAAAAGAATTGCCTTCCAAGCCGTTCCCAAAAGTCGGCGTATTGCCTAAGCCGGTAGAAAAGCCAGCAGACAAACCGGCTGAAAAAGCCGCTGATAAAGCAACAGATAAGCACGCTGCCGATCAGCGTGCAGCAGGGCATGACAAACCTGCGGAAAGCGCGTCAGCCTTACAGCCCGACGCACCAGTGCGCGTTAAAAAACGTAAACCTGCCAAACAGACAGCTAAAGTACTCGCATCAGGCAACGGCTATGCAGCCTTGCAAGATGTTGCGCGTGCAGCGGTCAATAATAATGCGCATGGTCAGCCAGCTGATTCCGAGCCGTATGCTGTGCAACCCAGCGATACCCTGGATCGTGTCATCAAAAAAACTTTTCCTACCACGCCATTTTCAGATGAAGTAATGCGTGAAGCCTTCATCAAAGCCAATCCACAGGCATTTGCAGACGGAAAATCACAAAAACTACGTCCCGGCCAAACCCTGCGTGTGCCTGACGCTGCCATGTTCAGGCTGGTTGTACTAGGCGAAGTGGCAGCAGCACCGGCCACAGCGCATTCCGGATCAGATGCGCATGGCTCGGCAGCAGAAACGACTAAAAACAAGGACCCTAACGTTGTAGCCTTGGCTCCTGTACCATCACTTATTCCAAATCCGACACCTGTTGTTACCTTGGCTGTGCCGCGTCAGGCTGTGATCATGGCCACCAGTGCCAATCCGCCCGCGGAAGTGCCTGCAGATGAAAAGAAAAAATGGGTCAGATATCCCTGAAAATTTACAGTTGGCCGCATGATTGCGCCTGAAGAGGCGGCGCTTACCAGCCGCCTTAACCCAATTTATCTTGAAGGCAGGCCGCTTCAGCTAGAAGAACCGGCAGCGCGCGCACTCGGCCTCAAAGATGGTCAGATAGTGCAGGCCAGCATAGAGCTGCGCGGCGATACGTTAAAAATGCTGTTAAACGGCAGTCTGGTCGAGCTGCCTCCGGGCTTGCGCTTTAGCCCTGGCGATCAGATTTGGCTCAGCGTCCATGCCAGAGCAGCCGGCTGGCTCTTAAAGCCAGTTGATCCACGAGCGGCGAACTCGCCTGTAAATTCAACTTCATCATCGGCTTCGCCTGCACCTGCGGCCAATATCAACAATTCAAGGTTGCTGGCGCTATCACTGCGTCCACCCATGACGCCCACCCTCATGTCCCTATTTCAGCCTGCGACATTGAACGCCTTGATGCGCACAGTGGGCAGTCCGGAATTAGCCTCAGCTTTTCAGCAAATGCAGCTTTACACTACCGGCTTAAATGCACAGTCCTTACAGGCCGCGGTACAAAACTCCGGTTTTTGGCTGGAAGGTATGCTATTTCGTGGCCAGACCGTTCCCAATACGGATACCAAGGCGCTGCTGCGGCGCATGATACGCGGCATGGGTGAGTCAGAATCTTCAGCTAAAAGTTCGCTGGAAAAAGCAGTCGATGATGTAGAAGCGGCACAGGTTGAATCAGTTGCAGCGCAATCCCGGGGCGAGCTAGATTTTTCCATGGTGCTGCCATTTGCCGACACCGATCCAGTCGAGATCCGTTTTTTTCGACCTGCACGACGGCCCGGAGAACCCCCGCCGCCTTTCACGGTTGATATACACACTAACAACGAGCATCTGGGCGAGATCTGGCTCAAAACCTCCGTCTCGCGCGCTTCCCACGTCGAATTAATTATGTGGGCAGTCAGGGAAGATGTGGCCAATCTGGCGCGCACTCACACCACAGCCTTGGCCAAACGCCTGGATCAGGTTGGTCTGACCATGGATTCATTACGGGTATTTAACTCGGCACGACCCAGTTTGCCTGAGAGCTGGACACCGCCTGGTTCTATGCTGGATATATCCGCATGAAACGGCGACTCGATGCCGTAGCCCTTGCTTATGGCAAGCGTGACACACCAATCATCACCGCCAAAGGCTCTGATGAAGTGGCGCTGGCCATTATTGCGGAAGCAAAAAAGCAGGGCGTGCATATCGCACAAGATGCGCAACTGGTTTCTGCACTATCAAGGCTAAATCTGGAGCAGGAAATCCCGCGTGATC
>CAIVDH010000018.1 GCA_903904635.1 uncultured Burkholderiales bacterium
GCCGGAACCCAGTGTCTTTGCTCGCGCACGTTAGCATTTTAAATGCGTAATTACACTCAGCGCACAGCCGCCACAATACGTTCAGCCTTAATGATCACAGGTCGATCCACCATCTTGCCGTCAACGGCGATTGCTGCACCATCGGCCTTGGCAGCCGCATCCAATACTTTGTTAGCCCAATGCAGTTCTTCTGCAGTGGGCTGATAGGCCGCATGCACGGTTGCCAATTGTTTGGGATGATGCACAGCTTGCCGCCAAACCCAAAACGTTTACCGCGCAGGGTTTCCTGATGCAGCACGACAGCATCATCAATCGCGGTGGTTACACCATCAACAGGCGCAGCTATGCCGGCTAAGCGCGAAGCCAGCACTAATTGCGAACGAAAATAATCCAGCTCGCGATCGTCACCTTCTATACCCAGATCAACACAAAAATCAATACTGCCAAATAGCAGCCTCTCTACCCGTGGCGCGCCTGCCAGTTCAGCGGCATGGACGAATCCAACTGCACTTTCTATCAACGGCAACACTGCCTTAGCACCCGCAGCAACGACGATCGCAATATCTTCAACCGTTGCAGCCTTGGGTAACACTACTGCAGCCACACCCGCATGGGCGCATAAAGCCAGATCAGATTTAAACCACGCTGAATCAGCGCTATTAATACGCAAAGCGACGGGTTTATCTGCATGCAGCCATTGCGCTACGGTGGCGCGTGCCGCTTCTTTTTCAGCAGGCGGTACGGCATCTTCAAGATCAATGATGACCACATCTGCGCCAGCGGCACAGGCTTTGTCAAAACGTTCAGGCCGGTTACCGGGCACGAATAAATACGATACTGCGTTAGAGGTGGTCATTCAGATGGCCTTTTCAGATTTGAGCGCAGCGATGGCTGCTGCGTCATAGCCAAATTCATGCAGGATAGATTCAGTATGCTCACCCAGTGCTGGTATGGCATCCATGCGCGCTGTCCAGGTATTGGGTACGCCTGGGGGCAATAGTGCTGGCAAGGGCCCCACTGGCGAGGCTACTTCTGTCCAGCGTTCACGCGCACGCAGTTGCGCATGCTGCCAGATATCTTGCATGTCATTTAACTGGGCATTGGCAATTTGGGCTTTTTCTAGTCGCGCGATGACTTCTGCAGCCGTCATGGTTGCAAACACTTGCTTGATGAGGGCAAAGAGTTCTTTGCGTGCGGCCGTACGCAATGAATTCGATGCATAGCGCGTATCGATGGCGAGCAGTGGTTGATGTAATACCTGCTCACAAAAAGCGACCCATTCCCGTTCATTTTGCAAACCCAGCATGACGGTCTTGCCGTCCCCTGCCGGAAAAGGTCCATACGGATAAATCGTTGCATGCGCAGCGCCCGCACGCATAGGGGGTGCGGCACCATCATAGGCATAGTAGAGCGGGAAATTCATCCATTCGACCATGCTCTCTAGCATGGAGACATCGATATGACAGCCTTTACCGGTTTTACCGCGCTGTATGAGCGCGGCAAGTATATTGGTGTAAGCATACATACCGGCTGCAATATCGGCGACTGAACAGCCCGCTTTGGAAGGCTCATCCGCGGTGCCTGTTACAGAGAGAAAACCAGATTCACTTTGAATCAGTAAATCATAGGCCTTCTTGTCGCGATAGGGACCATTCGCGCCATAGCCGGAAATATCGCAGACGATTAACGAGGGATATTTTTCATGCAAGGCTTCATAGGATAAGCCCAGTCTGGCTGCTGCACCCGGAGCCAGGTTTTGTACAACGACATCGGCTTGGGCCAATAGCTTGTCGAGAATAATGCCAGCTTCGGCATGTTTGACATCCAGCGTGAGGCTTTCTTTGGATCGATTGGTCCAGACAAAATGTGATGCCATGCCCCGCACGCGCTCATCATAGGCGCGCGCAAAATCACCCACACCGGGACGTTCAATTTTTATGACGCGCGCGCCTAGGTCAGCAAGCTGTCGGGTGCAAAAAGGTGCGGCGATCGCGTGTTCTAATGTGACTACGGTAATGCCATCAAGTGGACGCATGAATTTCCCTGCTGTGTTTATGTTTGTTTTTGTTTTTGAATTTAATTTTTTATTTTTATTTTTTTATTTAATTATCCAGTTTGGCTTCAGCCTGCATGGCCAGCTCACCGCGTGCATTCGCTGCCCATAAATGTACAGTATGGCCATCGGTATCGGGGCGGCCATGTACGCTGAAGGATTCGATATCAAATAGGGGCCCCAGCGCACGGAATGAAAATTCATTAACTGCACGCGCAGGACAATTTTTACGCAGTAATTCCATGAGCATGGTGGCAATCAACGGGCCATGCACGATGAGTCCGGGATAGCCTTCTACTTGCGTTACATAGCTGCGATCGTAATGTATGCGGTGGCCGTTAAAGGTCAGCGCGGAATAGCGAAACAGCAGCACGGGATCGGGTGTGATGGTTTGCGACCATTGCGCATCGGTAGGTGCGAGCTTGGCTGCGGCCGCTGCAACTGACGCGCCTGGCTGGGGATTATCGCGATAGACGATATCGTGTTCTTCATAAATTGCCGGCTGGCCTGCGCTATCAATCTGATGCGCCACGGTGACGAACGCCAGCCGGCCGCTTTTACCTTCTTTGGCAGTCACGTCCAGTATGCGTGAGCTGCGGCTAGATTGGGCGCCTATGGCCAGCGGTGCATCAAATCGCAAGCGGCCACCGGCCCACATGCGACGTGGCAGTGGCACAGGCGGCAGAAAACCACCCCGCTGGGGATGACCATCTGCTCCCAACGCGGATTGCGGACTCACTGCCCAAAAATAAATCCAATGCCATAGCAAAGGCAGCGCACTGCCATCGGCATAGTGTGTGGTTTGATCCAGCGTTGCAGCCAGCGCATTTGCCGCGCCTGCATGGATGACGTCGCTGCGGGCTTCGCTGCGGTTTATCCACTGCTGCAGCAGAGCGATATCAAGAGCGGGTTGGGATGTGTTTTGCATGATGATGACTATGTGAGCATGGATTGATCATATTGATCTTAACTTGACATTGTGAGCCAGCGATGAGGCCCTGACAATTTGCTTTTTTGGAAGGGGCAATTGAGAAACTGCGGCGAGGGTTGGCGCGGCAGTGGATGGCAATGAGAATATTTGTTATCAAAATGAGCAGACTAGGTCTGCTCATTTATGTTTGCTTATGGTGTAAAAAATTTTTGTATTGATCGTTCAGCAGAATTTTTTTGAAGCCGCAGTGGCATAAATTTCCGAGATGATTTCATCTACATCCATTTTTCTGACTTCATCAAATCGAAATTTCCGGCGCCGGTCGCCCATCAGATCACGCAATGTGCGAGCGCTCCATCCGCTGATTTCTTCCATGCGGATCAACAAGGCAGGTGTAACTGGTATTTCCATACGGCGCACTTTTTGCACCAGCAGATACGGTACTTCTAATGCGCGCGCAAGCCTGGTATCACTACGCAGACCGAGTATGTGAATCAATGCATTAAAAACACGGTTGGGGTCATAACCATCTAATGATTTGATTGATTGTTTTTTCATGTGGCTCATCCTGATGAATGCAAAAAAGATGCTTTTGATTATCACATGGCAGGTCAGGATTCAAACCCAACTAAGGGGATGAAAGTCGATGTATCACAAAGTATGGTGGATCAATGTCGAGAAAATTAACCTGAAGAAAAAATTTTATCGCTAACCGGAATGATTTATTCCACCCCGGGAATGGTCATACTCCAACCGACAGGCTCGTTATTACTTTCAATTGAGGCTGGGCTACCGCATTGATTGAGCCCATTATTTTTTAATCCGGCGGCAAAACAATCACCTTCTGCTGCGACGATCAATTCTTTCAACACAGCGGTTGATGCATCCGCAATGCTGTATGGAGGGTAAGTCGCGCAAAAATTTTCCAGCGCAGATATGACAGCAACGCCATTAATTGCATGCAGCAGATCGATATTTTTTGAACGCAGATTGGCAGAGCTTAAAAATCCCATTGCCCAGCTTTCCGTAGCCAGCTTCACAGTTTCATCTGCAGCGGCATAGTCCTCGCAGCTCATGCTGCCACCACCGATCAGCGTTGGTCCTGCGTATGCCGGTAAAGACATGCTCACAGCAAGTAGGATCAGGGGCAAAGAAAAAAATTTAGCCATTTCGTTCAACCAATTCCAAAAAAATATTGCATACAAATAAACAGATATTGTTTATTTAAAAATTGTTTAAAGATAAAAGTTTTTTTGATTTTACTGTTTATCGGTCAAGTTAGTTTTGGCCAGAGTTGAAGTTAACAATGTTAGTCAATTGAATACAAACTTATTCCATAAAAATATCGCTGTTGTGTCGATGTGATCAAAGAAATTTAGCAACGATTACGTTATCGTTGCCGTCCTTTTTTGTGTCTCTTGTGCATTGAATTCCTATGCAACAGCCAGCTAATTTCATATTTAAAAATTATGTCGCTTTAAGAGCTGAGTCCGGGCTGCTGAGAACGCTGACTACGCTTTTCATGATGGGCGCGATGCTGATTTTATGGATAGTGGCAACGATTACTATGCGCCCTCTATCGATACCCGATGAAGGGCGGTATGTTGGTGTGGCGTGGGAAATGGTGCGCTCTGGCCTATGGCTTACCCCTACGTTGGATGGTATGCCCTACTTTCACAAGCCGCCATTGTTTTACTGGATTACGGCCGCTGCACTCACTTTATTTGGCAATCATGAATCGGCTGCCCGACTCGCACCTTTGACTGGCGCTTTGATCGCTGCTTTATCGATTTTTAGTCTGATGCAACGCTGGACTACAAACGACGTTGCGCGTTTGTCCGTACTGATATTGGCAACCAGCCCATTTTTTTATGGTGGCGCGCAATATGCAAATCATGACATGCTCGTCGCTGGCTTTATTACAGCAACGATTACGTTCGCTGCTCACGCAATTTTATCTATACAAAATGGTCAGCCTTACCGCCTGGCCTTGTCTGTTGCCTGGGCCAGTGCTGCGCTGGGTCTGCTATCGAAAGGACTGATAGGCATAGTCCTGCCGGGTGGTGTGATCTTTTGCTGGTTGCTTGCAGAAGGAAATTGGCGTGCGCTAATCAGACTATGCTGGTGGCCGGGGTTTATATTATTTGCCATGATTGCGGCACCATGGTTTGCCATCATGGAGATTAAGCATGCAGGATTTTTATATTATTTTTTTATTGAACAGCAATTTCAACGCTTTGTCGGAACAGGCTTCAATAACAGACAGCCATTTTGGTTTTTACCGATAGTACTAATCGTTTTAAATTTGCCGTGGATTATTTTTCTGTATACGCGCATCAAACTACCCACACCCACACCCACAGAAGCGACAATTCCCTTACGAACACGAAACATTATATTATAAATCAATAACAGACGACGGACGACGGATGACGGAC
>CAIVDH010000019.1 GCA_903904635.1 uncultured Burkholderiales bacterium
GTGCAATCGAGATACGCTGACGCTCGCCACCAGACAAGCCCTGCCCGCGCTCGCCAACGATGGAATCATAGCCGTGACGCAGCCGCAAAATGAATTCATGTGCGTGGGCTGCGCGTGCTGCTGCAACCACTTCAGTTCTGCTCGATTCTGGTTTTCCATAAGCGATATTCTCAGCAATGGTGCCATGGAATAGAAAAGGCTCTTGCAATACGAGGCCGATATGACGACGATAATCTGCTACTGCCAGCCGGCGTATGTCTATGCCATCAACCTGTATGGAACCATCGCTGACATCATAGAAACGGCAAATTAGATTAACCAGCGTGCTCTTGCCAGAGCCACTGTGACCGACCAGGCCTATCATTTCACCGGGTTTGATCTCAAGATTCATGCCGCGAATAATGCGCCGGCTACCGTAACGAAAACTCACATCGCGCATTTTGATCGCGCCACTGATCTGCGACAGTCGCACAGGATTGGTTGCTTCAGGCACGCTGGATGTGTGATCAAGAATATCAAAAATACGTTTCGCACCAGCCGCCGCTTTTTGTGTGTGTGAGACGATACGGCTCATGGAATCGAGTCTGCCGTAAAAGCGGCCGATATACGCGATAAAGGCAATCAAAACACCAACGGTAATGGCCCGACCCATGATGAGCCAAATGCCAAAACCCCATATCACCAGTAAGCCCACTTCAGTGAGCATGGTGACGGTAGGCGTAAAAAGGCTCCAGGTGCGGTTTAACTTGTCATTGACGGCAAGATTGTGCTGGTTGGCTTCTCTGAAGCGCTGCACCTCACGACGCTCTTGCGCGAATGCTTTGACTACACGTATGCCCGGTATGGTGTCGGCCAGCACGTTGGTGACATCGCCCCAGATGCGATCGATTTTTTCAAAGCCGGTACGCAGGCGGTCACGTACGAGATGAATCATCCAGGCGATAAACGGCAAGGGCAAGAGCGCGGCAAGGGCCAGCCATTTGTTGATGGAGAATAAGACCACTGCCGTCATTAGCAGCATTAACACATCGGTGGCGAAATCAAGTGCATGCAAAGACAGGAATACGCAAATGCGATCAGACTCATTGCCTATTCTGGCGATCAGATCGCCGGTGCGCTTGGCACCAAAATATTCCAGACTCAGATTTAGCAGATGATCGAAGGTGGCGGTGCGCAAATCTGCGCCTATGCGTTCTGACACCAGCGCCAGCAGATAAGTGCGCCACCAGCCCAGCCCCCAGGCGATGAACGCCGCACCCAACAGACCACCAAGATACATGATGACATCGCCGGTATCGATCTGCGTACCGTTATGGGTAGGAATGAGAATTTCATCCATCAGCGGCATGCTCAGATATGGCGGCACCAGTGTCGCTGCAGTCGAAGCCAGCGTAAGCAGAAAGCCCAGCAGCAGCTGTAGTTTGTAGGGGCGGGCAAAGCGCCACAGCCGGAACAGCACCCAGGTTGAGGTAGGCTGCAGCAACTCACGATGACAGACCGGGCACTCCTCGGTATCCTCGGTTAATGGCGACTGGCAGCTCGGGCAAAGCGCTGCATTGTCTTCACTGCCGGCGAGTTCGCCGGAGCGCACATTTTGTATGCGCTCAAAATGCTGTAGCAGCCGCACTGCGGCCACATCAGCTGCCAGCGTAAAGCGCCAGCTGGCAAGGCATCGTTCAGCATTATGCAGAGACAAGGTACCCACCCCTGCATGATCGGTGTGTTGCAGCGTCAGGGACGGCTCCAGAGACCAGCTAGTCCACCCGTCGTGATCCGAATCGCTTATCATTCGCTCCGATGTAAGCAAAAGCGTGCTGACTGAATATTGCAGCTTCCCGTCCAGGTCTGGTTCCAGTGTTGCCAGCAGCACTTCCCCCGATCCGAGCGGCGGCATGGCTCTGAATGCACCTGGCAGGGCATCATCTGGTAAAGCGGCATTCAATGACTGGGAGCTGGTGAGCATGAGTTGGATAAGTCGATGCAGTATCGTATTTAATGTGGTCTATTCGGAGCAAACTCTAGTCTGATACCAAAATCATGGCTAGGCCGGATTTTCACTCATTCTGGCCCGGCCGTCCA
>CAIVDH010000020.1 GCA_903904635.1 uncultured Burkholderiales bacterium
ATGTGGCTACGTGATCACGTGATTACAAAAACCTGACGCCAGGTTTTTGTAATCACAAATTTTGTCAGGGCTGTGATTTGTTAAGGTTGTGTTTGCTTCAAACCCGCCCAGCGCGGCACCAAAGCATGTTCGATCCCAAACAAATCGAGCGCCCTTCCCACCGTGTGATCGACCATTTCATTAATGCTTTGAGGTCGCTGATACAGCGCTGGTAAGGGCGGAAAAATTATCCCGCCCATTTCGGTAACAGCCGTCATGTTACGCAGATGCGCAAGATTAAACGGTGTTTCGCGTACCATCAAAACCAGTCTGCGCCGCTCTTTAAGCATTACATCGGCAGCGCGTGTGATGAGGTTGTCGCATAGGCCATGCGCGACCGAGCCCAGGGTTTTCATAGAGCACGGTGCCACCACCATGCCTTCCGACTGAAAAGATCCGCTAGCTATACAGGCACCGACATCGCGCACGTTGTGAACCACATCGGCGAGTGCCTCGACATCTTTGCGCTTCAAATCAAGCTCATGATGCATGCTAAGCACACCAGCCTCTGAAATCATCAGGTGCGTTTCTATGCCACCCAAAGAGCGCAGCATTTCCAGCATACGCACACCATACAGCGCACCCGATGCACCTGTGATTGCAATGACCAGTCGTTTCACATATGCCTTAAGCTTTGAACAGACCTTGCAGCTCGCCGGATTCAAACATCTCGTTCATGATATCTGCGCCGCCGATGAACTCTCCCTTTACGTACAGCTGGGGAATAGTAGGCCAGTTAGAATATTCCTTGATGCCCTGACGTACACCTTCATCTTCGAGCACATTGATCGTAACAAGATCTTCCACACCGCTAGCCTTTAATACTTCAATTGCACGACCAGAAAATCCGCATTGCGGAAACTGAGCAGTGCCCTTCATGAACAGCACCACGGTGTTGCCAGTTACGGTTTCTTTAATCCAGTTTTGTACTTCGCTCATGATAGTCCTCGCTTTAAGTAATGCTGCCATTATAGGAAAAATGTGGAACGGCTGCCTGCCGCCGCTTTCGCTGCTTAAGAAACGCTATCAAAATGCCGCTGGCTGCGTTGGGGGCGCTCATTTTAATAGAGCTTCTAAGTTTTCAATTTCGCAAATGCTGCAGCCATCGCATTACCTGCCGGCGCAGGTTCCTGGCGTTGTTGCTGTTTCAGTCTTTGCGCGTCATTGCGGTCGGCCTTTTGCTGTGGCTTGGCGCCGGCTGGTACCGCCTCATCAGACAAGCGCATCGTCAGCGCAATACGCTTGCGCTTGGGATCCACTTCCAGCACCTTGACCTTCACCACCTGTCCGGCCTTGACGACCGTATGCGGATCTTTCACGAAGGTACTCGATAAAGCAGAGATATGCACCAGGCCATCCTGATGCACACCGATATCAACAAATGCGCCAAATGCGGCAACATTGGTCACCACGCCTTCCAAAATCATATCCGGGCGCAAATCCGAAATCGCCTCCACGCCATCTTTAAAACTGGCCGTGACAAACTCAGGGCGCGGATCTCGGCCGGGCTTATCTAATTCTTTCAAGATATCGGCAACAGTAGGCACACCAAAACGCTCATCAGCAAATCGCTTCGGATCTAGTGATTTTAATAATGCGCTGTCACCAATAATATTTTTTACATCTTTTTTTACTTCAGCCAGTATCTTCTCAACCAGTGGATAAGACTCAGGATGGACAGCGGACGCATCCAGTGGATTGTCACCGCCCATCACGCGCAAAAACCCGGCAGCCTGCTCAAAAGTTTTATCGCCCAATCTCGGTACAGAGCGTAGTGCTTTGCGTGAAGTAAACATACCATGCTGATCGCGATAGCCAACGATGCTTTGCGCCACGCTCGTATTCAAACCCGACACACGCGCCAATAAGGGTGCTGAAGCCGTATTCACATCCACGCCCACTGCGTTGACGCAATCTTCAACAACCGCATCTAATGAACGCGCCAGCTGTGTTTGCGATACATCATGCTGATACTGACCTACACCGATAGATTTCGGATCTATCTTCACCAGCTCGGCCAGCGGATCTTGCAGACGGCGCGCAATCGACACTGCGCCACGTATAGAGACATCAAGATCAGGCAATTCGCGTGATGCAAATTCGGACGCAGAGTAAACCGATGCGCCCGCTTCTGACACCACGATTTTGTTCATATTCAGATCGGCGCGCCGCTTGATTAAATCTTGTGCAAGCTTATCCGTCTCGCGTGAAGCCGTACCGTTGCCGATGGAGATCAGCGCAACCTTATGCTTCTCTGCCAATTGTTCCAGTACATGCAGCGAGCCATCCCAGTCATTGCGTGGTTGATGCGGGTAAATCGTCGCGATATCCACGACCTTGCCAGTGGCATCCACCACAGCGACTTTAACGCCGGTACGCAAGCCTGGATCCAGTCCCATCGTCGCGCGCGGGCCAGCCGGTGCTGCCAAAAGCAAGGCACTTAAGTTGCGAGCAAAAACACGTATTGCTTCGGCTTCCGCTGCTTCACGCAACTTGCCCATTAGCTCAGTATCAAGATGCATGAAAATTTTCACGCGCCATGCCCAGCGCACCGTATCCATTAACCATTTATCAGCTGGCCGGCTTAGGCTGCTCACACCAAAGCGCGCAGCAATACGGCTCTCGCAAGGATTAAGCGGTGCATCCCATTTTGGTTTTTCTGCCTCAGTATCCAAGCGCAGCGTTACTATCAACATTTCTTCACGGCGGCCGCGAAATAGTGCCAACGCACGATGCGAAGGAATGGTGGCAAGATTTTCTGAATAATCAAAATAGTCAGCAAATTTTTCACCAGCTTCCTGCTTACCTTCAATCATTTTCGAATCGACGACACCATGCTCGCTCAGATATTCGCGCAGCGCTTGCAGCAGTGATGCATCTTCAGCGAAGCGCTCCATCAAAATCTGGCGCGCACCATCTAATGCCGCTTTGGTATCGGCAACACCAGGATTTTCACCCTGATCAGTAGTGAATGCAGCCTTGATATAGGCGGCCGCTTCAATTTCCGGATCGAGCATGGGATTGTTGATCAATGCATCAGCCAGTGGCTCCAGGCCGGCTTCCAATGCAATCTGCGCTTTGGTACGGCGCTTGACGCGATAAGGCAGATACAAATCTTCCAATCGGGTTTTATCTTCGGCATGCAGCACAGCCTGCATTAACACCGGCGTCATTTTTCCTTGCTCATCAATTGAAGCAATGATTGCAGCACGTCGGCTTTCCAGTTCGCGCAAATAACGCAGGCGCTCTTCCAGTAAGCGCAGTTGCGTGTCATCTAGCCCGCCGGTTGCTTCCTTGCGGTAGCGAGCGATAAAAGGCACCGTGGCACCTTCATCCAGCAGGATGACTGCAGCAGCGACTTGATCGGGCCGAGCAGCCAGTTCGATGGCCAGACGTTGTTCAATAGAGGGCAACATGAATAATGAGAGGTTGGTATAACGAGCGTTGGATGATACGCAAATTTATAGGATGTGCCAGTCTTGACAAGTGGCTTTAATTTTTATTCAGGCAACCGCCGGAGACACGTGCTATGCCAGCCAGATCCGGCCAGCTTTGTACGGACTCCCAACCGCTCTGACGCAATAAATTACATACCGCATTAGCCTGATCATAGCCATGCTCCAGCAGCAGCCAACCGCCTGATGCCAAATGCAAGGGTGCGCCGCTGATAATGGCGGAAATCGCTGTCAGCCCAGTACTGTGATCGGTGAGGGCGCTGATTGGTTCGAAGCGCAAGTCGCCTTGCGACAGATGCGGATCTCCCGCTTCTATATAGGGTGGATTACTGACGATTAAATCAAACATGCCACTGACAGATGCAGTCCAGTCGCTTTGCAAAAAATTTATGGAGAGCCCATGCGCAGCGGCATTTTTCTGTGCCACTTGTAGCGCAGCGGCGCTAATATCAGTCGCACTGATTGTGGCATCGTGGCGCAAATTGGCAAGTGCAATCGCAACGGCGCCCGATCCAGTGCCAAGATCAAGCGCGCTACCATTTTCAGGTAAATATTTTGCTGCAAGCTCAACTAATAATTCAGTCTCTGGGCGCGGAATTAATACATCAGGCGTGACATGAAATGTCAGGCCAAAAAATTCGCGCTCACCCGTAATGTAGGCAATTGGCTCGCCATTTTTACGTCGATCAAACAGTACATTAATTTTATTCAGATCATCGGCAGAGAGTACATCTTGTGAGCGTGTGACCAATTGCACGCGCGAACATTGCAGCGCATGCGAAATCAGAATGCGAGCTTCCAGCGCATCTATGGGTGCGGGTCGCAGTAGACCATCTATCGTCATATTAATTTTTTCGCAGCGGGCTACGCACAACTAGTGAAGCAAGCACCACCGCAAAAATTGCAAACCAGATCAATGACCATTGCGGTATGGATAGCCCCAAAATTGGATCATATTCAGTCGTACAAAAACCATCGGCCTGAAACAGGAACGGCATGAATTTTGCGGTAAAAATTTTGTTAAGCGATGTCTCCAGCGGATCTATGCCGCAAGATACAGCCGGATGAGCCTTAACCCATAAATGCCAGCCAGCGATCACCGCGCCGGTAATAGCGGAAAGCGCTGCCAGTGCTGCGGCTGCGCGATTGGCCGCAGCAGGCAATGCCAATGCGATCAAACAAAAAAAAGCTACAGCTACAAACGCATAGCGCTGCAATATGCAAAGCGGACAGGGTGACATTTCCCGCACAAATTGCAGATAGAGACCAACGCCAAGTAAAGCAATCGCAATTAGAGCTATGGCAAGTAACGCAGGCTTAATGAGTTTCATATTTATGTCGTAATAAAATTTTTAATATTGATTTGATTCAGCCAGTGCGGCGAGCAGTTCAGTCTGATGCTCTGCCATTAAGGCATTCGTTAGCTCGTCCAGATCACCATCCATCACCATATCAAGCTTGTATAAAGTCAAATTGATACGATGATCCGTAATACGACCTTGCGGAAAATTATAAGTACGTATCCGCTCACTACGGTCGCCCGATCCTATTAGTGATTTGCGGGTAGCTGCCTCAGTGGCTTGTTGCGCGCGCAATTGCACATCTTTAATGCGCGTAGCCAGCACCTTCATTGCCTGCGCTTTATTTTTATGCTGGCTGCGATCATCCTGACATTCAACCACGATACCGGTTGGCAGGTGAGTCAGACGTACAGCTGAATCGGTTTTGTTAATGTGCTGACCACCCGCGCCAGACGCACGAAAAGTATCAATACGTAAATCAGCCGGATTAATATCCACATCACTAATTTCATCCGCTTCAGGCATCACTGCCACCGTGCAGGCTGAAGTATGAATTCTGCCTTGCGTCTCTGTAGTAGGCACGCGCTGTACACGATGACCGCCAGATTCAAATTTCAGGCGGGAATACACGCCATTACCAACCAGACGCACAATTACTTCTTTATAGCCGCCGATTTCCGATGGGGATTCCGACACCATCTCTACCTGCCAGCGGCAGCGTTCTGCATAGCGCGTATACATGCGTAGCAAATCTCCGGCAAATAATGCGGACTCATCGCCACCTGTGCCGGCACGAATTTCCAGAAAAATATTACGTTCATCATTCGGGTCTTTCGGCAGCAACATCTTTTGCAGATCAAGTTCTAATTGCTCCAGCCGCGCCTGTGCTGCTTGCAGCTCTTCCTGCGCAAATGCTTTCATCTCCGGGTCAGACATCATTTCCTGCGCTGCCTTGATATCAGCCTGCGCCTCGTTCCAGCGAGCATACAGCGCCACGACTGGTTCAAGCTCTGCATGTTCACGCGTGAGCTTGCGGTAATAATCCATGTCGGACGTGGCATTTTCCTGATTCATCAGGGTGCCGACTTCTTCTAAGCGCTGCGTAAGCTGATCGAGTTTGGAAAGCAGGGAGGATTTCATTTGGCGCTAAGTTTATTTCAGTGCGAGCCGCGCGGCGGCTATCGGAGCATGGCTGCTGTGCCCGCATGCAGCGAGCATGAGAATACGCTTAGCTAGCGCTTAGTGCGGAAAAGTTGCGGCAGTAACTGTGCCAGTCGTGCGCGCTCGTCTGCGTCGGCGCTTTGCAGTGCCTGTTGCGGGCCATGCAGGAATTTTGCAGTCAGACCTTTAGAAAGCGCTTCCAGCACAACTTCAATACTTTCGCCCTTGGCCAGAAGCTTGCGGGCGCGCTCCAGTTCTATCTGGCGCATATTTTCACTGGATTCATGCAGGTCTTGAATAATCGGTACCACTGCACGCCCACCTACCCAATGCATGAAAGACTGCACGCGGGTTTCAATAATTGCCTCTGCTTGTGCCACTGCAGCCTGACGGTTTTCCATGCCGGTTTGTACGGCTGAACCCAGATCATCTACTGTATAGAGGAACACGTCATTCAAGCGTGCAATCTCGGGC
>CAIVDH010000021.1 GCA_903904635.1 uncultured Burkholderiales bacterium
AACTCTGCTGCGGTGTCACGTATTTGTTCTGCAGCGCGGCGCTTGGCTTTTTCCCATTGACCTGAGCCGAGTGCGTGCAATGGTGCATCATCTGGCGCGGCGCCTGAGTAGCGTGAGATGACATGCAATTGCGAAACCGGCACATAGAGCTTGGTTTCTTTTGCGTATTCAAGATGTAAAAATTCGGTTTCGCCTTCGCCCAGATCCATGCTGATTAAGCCATGGTAGCGCCCTATGCCGTGATTGATGTGCACCACCGGGTCGCCGATTTTTAGCTCGGAGAGGTCGCGCACCATGGCTTCGACTTGGGTCGCGCCTTCTTGTTTGCGGCGGCCGGTGCGGCGTGCGATACCTGCATAGAGCTCTGTCTCAGTGACAAAAACAAAGTCGGCGAGTTCGGATGCGAGCTGGCAACCGGCATGCAGCGGCGCCACACACAGCATAAGTTTATCGCTACTGGTTTTGAAATCTGTCAGCGTATCGGCCACGGCGAGTGGCAAATTATATTCAGCAAAATATTGTTGCAGGGTCTCGCGCCGTCCACTGGACTCGGCGCAGATCATCACGCGTTTATCGGTCTGCAGTAAAAAAGAACGCAGATTGATGAGCGGGTCATCCGCGCGACGGTTAACGGCTATATCAGGCAGCGGTGCTGACAGTGTTGAAGCAGCCGCCTCTTGTTGCATGACCCAGCGACCATAGGGTTTGACTAGTGTGAAAAAATCTTCATCGCTGAGGAAAATTTCTTCCGGCGCGAGTAACGGACGTTCACGATCGGATTTTAAAAAACGGTAGCGTGATTGCGTATCTGCCCAGAAGCGTTTGATAGACGCATCAATATCGCCGATGAGGGTGAAGCTGGTATCTGGCGGCAGGTATTCAAACAGCGTGGAAGTTTGTTCAAAAAAAAGTGGTAAATAATATTCAATACCGGCTGATGCAATGCCGTTGCCTATGTCACGATAAATATTCGAGCGCGAAGGATCGCCTTCAAACACTTCGCGCCAGCGGCTGCGAAACGCGCTGCGCGCTGCTTCATCCATGGGGAATTCACGCCCCGGTAATAAGCGCACTTCTTTGACGGGATAGAGCGAACGCTGCGTGTCTGCATCAAAGGTGCGTATGGTTTCTATGGTGTCGCCGAACAGATCAATACGATAAGGCAGCACGGAGCCCATAGGGAAAAGATCGATTAGGCCGCCGCGCACAGAATATTCGCCGGGTGACATGACTTGGGCCACATGGGAGTAACCTGCCAATGTGAGTTGTGATTTCAGTCTGGCTTCGTCTAGCTTTTCACCTTGCTTGAAAAAAAAGGTATACGAAGCAAGAAAGGCGGGCGGCCCCATGCGCAACAGCGCCGTGGTGGCAGGCACGATCAGTACATCACACTGGCCGTTATGAATTTCATGCAAAGTGGCGAGTCGCTCGGAAACCAGATCCTGATGCGGAGAAAATGCATCATAGGGCAGGGTTTCCCAGTCTGGCAGCAGGTGGCAACGCAATACGGTTTTATCTTCCGCTGCATAGTCATTACCAAACCACTGAATTTCGGTAAGCAGTCGCTGGGCATCGATCGCATTGGCTACGATCACGGCGAGCATTTTGCTTTCGGCTTTGAGCGTCAGGGCTGCTTGCGCCAGTACATAGGCATCTGCCGCACCGTGCAGTGCGGGCAAGACAAACCGGGTGCCGGGTTTAGGAAGCGTGCGTTTGAAATCGAAGGGCATGTTGGGCTGATACGGCACTGTCTTTGCGTTAAGCGCCGGGATGGCAGAGGCGCAAGGCTGAATTGACAGTGAAAATGTAAGATGCGATTATAAATTAGTTCTCATGTGGCAGCGGTGTTACCCATCATGCGGTTCGCTGTTTCTTCCCGCCTTAGCATGCTTGCCCTTATAAATTTGCAGTAACCTTTCTATTTTCATGGCTGTTTTCATATGACTGTTCCCCGTTATATCGCTCTGATTCCTGCTGCCGGCATTGGTGCGCGCATGGGGACTATCGCTCCCAAGCAGTATGCGCTACTTGCCGGCAAGCCCATGCTGCAGCATGTGATGGAGACGTTTTCTGCCGCTGCACTTGTTTCACATACCTATGTGGTGGTGAGTGTGGAGGATGGTTATGTGCAGACTTTGCCGAAAATAGAGCGCACTAGCGTATTGTTTTGTGGCGGCGCTACCAGGCAAGCTTCTGTGACGAACGGTTTAATGGCGATGGCTGGTGAAGTTGAAACTGATGACTGGATACTGGTGCATGATGCGGCGCGTCCGGGGCTGACTGTGGCAATGATAGAAAAGCTGATTGCCTTTGTGAAGGATGATGCGGTGGGTGGTTTGCTGGCGGTGCCTGTGGTTGATACCATCAAGCGCAGCAATGGTCATGGACGTGCCGAGGCAACCGTGCCGCGCGATGCGCTTTGGGCAGCACAGACGCCGCAGATGTTTCGTCATGGGCAGTTACTGGAGGCTTTGCAGGCATTGCATCAGGTGGGCACGGTAACAGATGAAGCGAGCGCCATCGAGGCTATGGGGCATCAGCCCAAGCTGGTTGAGGGTGGCGCGCGTAATTTCAAAGTGACACTGCCGCAGGATATGCTGATGGCTGAACTTTATTTAAAAGGAAGTGCATGAACGCCACGTTGTCGACTCTCCCGCCTCTCCCGCCATTTCGTATTGGTCAGGGCTATGACTGTCACGCACTCGTGCCGGGGAGGCCTTTAGTCATAGGTGGCGTGACGATTCCTCACAAAGCCGGATTGCTGGGGCATTCCGATGCTGATCTACTGTTGCATGCGATTACGGATGCGCTTTTCGGTGCGGCTGGGCTGGGGGATATAGGCCGCCATTTTCCAGATACGGATGCGCAGTTTTCAGGTGCAAATTCGCGGGTGCTGTTGCGCGCGGCGGCGTTGCGGGTGCGACAGGCGGGTTATGAAATTGGCAATATCGATGCAACCATCATTGCGCAAGCCCCGAAAATGGCGCCTTTTCTTCCATCCATGATTTTAAATATCGCGGAAGACCTGGCGATTAACCCTGCGCAAATTAATTTAAAAGCCAAAACCAATGAAAAGCTGGGATGGGAAGGGCGGGAAGAGGGCATGGCAGCAGATGCGATTGCCTTGATTTTTCGGGCAAGTACTTGATTAATCAGGTTTTTATCTGTTGATTCTTTATTGTCAATAGTTACTGACTTAATATAAAACAATCTTAATTAGTTTTTTTAATCGGCTACATTGAGATTGTCAATTTGAGATTTTGCCCGGCAGGAGGCACAATGCGTTCCGAAGACTGTTACTAAGTAGTCAGTTTTTAGTCGTACTCGTTTTCGACTGCTAATTTTAGCGAGTAAACATCTTGCTCGCTCGTTTTGAACCATTAGGAGATTCATATGTCAAAGTTAAAAGGCTCCAAGACTGAAGCCAATCTGAAGGACGCATTTTCTGGCGAATCCCAGGCTAACCGTCGTTATCTGTATTTCGCAAACAAGGCTGACATCGAAGGCCAAAATGACGTAGCGTCACTGTTCCGTTCGACCGCTGAAGGCGAAACCGGCCATGCGCACGGCCACCTTGAGTACCTCGAGCAAGTTGGTGATCCAGCAACCGGCATGCCTATCGGCTCTTCACGTCAAAACCTGATGGCTGCAGTTGCTGGCGAAACCCATGAGTACACCGACATGTACCCAGGCATGGCTAAGACTGCACGCGAAGAAGGCTTTGATGAAATCGCTGACTGGTTCGAAACATTGGCCAAAGCTGAACGTTCACACGCAAATCGCTATCAAAAAGCGCTGGACGCTCTGGTTGACTAATCAGAGTACCGGTCGCATCTCTCTCTTGCAAAGCAGGAGAGGGTTGCGATGAGTGTGTCCCGTCGTGCACGGGCACACTCACCACAACCCGCATAAATTCATTTCAGGAACTGCATCATGGCCAATCGCGAAGGTAATCTCGAGGCTCCTACACGTCATCCATTAGATTGGGTGAATGAGGATTTTTATAACGAAGAATCGCTTAACAAGGAAATGGAGCGCGTCTTTGATATTTGCCACGGCTGCCGTCGTTGTGTATCGCTGTGCGGATCTTTTCCTGCGCTGTTTGATCTTGTGGATGAGTCGCCGACCATGGAAATGGATGGCGTGGACAAAAAGGATTACATCA
>CAIVDH010000022.1 GCA_903904635.1 uncultured Burkholderiales bacterium
CCACAAAAACTGATGGTATTGGCGCGCTATACGCGCCGTGGCGGCATTGATATTAATCCCTGGCGCAGTAATTTTTCACTGTCGCAAATGCCTGCCAATGAACGACTGGCAAGACAATAAACAACTATCGGTGCGCAACGCATGCTCAGAGAGTCAAAAAACCACGCATTAAAATTTTGTCGGCGATTCAAGTGCGTTTCAGCCCTAAATTCGTCGATAAAATTAATCCGGATGCAAGCCGCGAAAATGCGCCTATAATTCGTAGCAAATGCCATTATTGTGCGACGCACCATGACACACTTCAGCAAAATTCTACCTGCAATGAATATCGTACTGGACCTGGAATGCTCCAGTAAAAAAAGAGCTTTCGAACAGGCTGGCCTGATTTTCGAGAATAACTGCGGCATTGCCCGCTCTACTGTTTCTGACAACTTATTCGCGCGTGAGCGGCTAGGTTCTACCGGGCTCGGGCATGGCGTAGCAGTCCCGCACGGGCGCATACGCGGCCTAAAAGCGCCTCTGGCTGCATTTGTCAGGCTGCATGAGGCGATTCCCTTTGAATCTCCAGATGGCGAACCGGTCAAATTATTAATTTTCCTACTCATTCCCGACAACGTTACGCAACAGCATCTGGAAATTTTGTCTGAAATTGCTGAAATGTTTTCTGACAAAGTTTTCCGCGCGGCGCTGACCGAAGACAATGATCCCGTATCACTGCATACACGTCTAACCAGCTGGCATCCTGTAGAGCGGGATCTGGCATAAGCCATGCCACTTAACTCGCCACTCTCCATACAACAACTCTACGACGATAACCTCGCGGCCCTGCAATTGGGTTGGGTTGCGGGTCTTGCAGGAGGCGAACGTTTAATTTTTGGCGATGCCGCTTCAGCGGCTGACCAGGTTGGCCATCTAAACCTGATCCATCCCGGCAGGATTCAGGTGTTCGGCACTCAAGAAATAGCTTATTTAAAGCGCATCTCCGAAAGCACGCTAACTAGCCAGACGCGCGAACTGGTGGGAGCCCAACCGCCCGCTTTTATTTTTGCGCAGTCGCTGGAGCCGCACCCGTTTTTCATCAAAATTTGTAATGAACTGAACATTCCTTTGCTCTCGACTCCGCTGCAGGCGGCACAAGTTATTGATTACCTGCGGGTTTATCTTTCTAAAAAACTCGCGCTACGCATCACTATGCATGGCGTATTCATGGATGTACTCGGTGTAGGCGTTTTAATTACTGGCGAATCAGGGCTGGGCAAAAGCGAGCTGGGTTTAGAATTGATCTCGCGTAATCATGGCCTGGTAGCCGATGACGCTGTAGAGTTTTTGCGGGTTGCGCCGCATATGATAGAAGGCCGCTGTCCCACGCTATTACAAAATTTGCTGGAAGTACGCGGACTCGGGCTACTGGATATCAAAACCATTTTTGGTGAAACTGCAGTGCGTCGCAAGATGCGCCTGAAACTGATTGTGCATCTGGTCAGAAGAAAAACGCTGGAAGAAAATTACGAGCGTCTGCCGCTGCATCAGCAAACCCAGGATGTACTCGGACTGCCTATACGTAAAGTGATTATCCCGGTGGAAGCTGGCCGCAATCTCGCCGTATTACTCGAAGCCGCAGTACGTAACACTATCCTGCAAATGCGCGGCATTAATACGCTGGCTGATTTCATGGAAAGACAACAGCAGGCCATGGGCGATGAGTGAATAATCCACGCAGCTTAACGCTCTGAAGTAGATTTGAATCTGTTGCTCTCGTTTCCGCTATCATCTGTTGCATGCGCATAATCATACTCACCGGCATTTCCGGCTCTGGCAAATCAGTAGGCTTAAATGCCCTCGAAGATGCCGGATATTTTTGCGTCGACAATTTGCCACCCGCCTTGCTACGTGCGCTGGTAGAAACGCGCATACAAGAAGGCGCAGAAAATCTTGCTGTCGCTGTTGATGCCCGCAGCGCCTCCTCTCTTTCCGCTTTGCCGGCAGACATAGACTGGTTGCGTAAGCAGGGTCATAGCATCAAGGTAGTATTCCTGACAGCGAAAACGGAATCCTTGATCAATCGTTTTTCTGAAACCCGCCGCAGTCATCCTCTTTCGCACAGAATCACGATCGGCGCGGAACAGGGCAACCGATTAACACTCACCGAATGCATACGCCAGGAGCGCGACATGCTCGCTGAAGTTGAAGGCATGGGACACCTGATCGATACTTCAGGTCTGTCTGCCAATCAGCTGCGTGCATGGATTAAAGAATTAATAGAAAGTGAAAGCGCGCCGCTGACTCTGCTTTTTGAATCTTTTGCATTCAAGTACGGCGTACCGTTAGATGCAGATCTGGTATTTGATGTGCGAGTAGTACCCAATCCCTTTTACGATAAATCTTTGCGTCCGTTGACAGGTCGCGATCAACCAGTCATTGCGTTTCTTGAAGCACAGGCAGATGCAATCGCACTGATGACAGACATACGCGATTTTGTAGAAAAATGGTTACCGAATTACAAACGGGATAATCGTAGTTACCTGACTGTGGCAATTGGCTGCACCGGTGGCCAGCATCGATCAGTATTTATGGTCGAGCGCCTGGCCAGACATTTTCAGAACAAAGCGGGCGTATTGGTGCGTCACCGCGAACTCGACTAAGAAAATCATGGCTGATGTTGCCGATAAGTGGATTGCACTATTCCCGCTCAACACCTTACTTTTTCCTGATGGCGTGCTGCCGCTGAGAGTGTTTGAGACGCGTTATGTCGATATGGTACGTGAATGTATGAAAGCAAACGTGCCGTTCGGTGTGGTGGGCATTAAGGCTGGACAGGAAGTGGGTGCTGTAGCCGAACCGTATGCAGTTGGCACGATTGCCAACATCACACAGTGGGACATGCCGGAATTTGGCGTGCTGCTGATACAAACCCGCGGCGGCGAGCGCTTCAACATACTGGAAACCCGTCTTTTGCCCAGCAAGCGACTTGAAGCACGCATAGAAATAATAGAACCGGATGTGACTGTCTCTGCTGAGGCTGACGAATTATTAAATGTATGCGCAAAAGTACTGGGCATCGTAATACAGGATCTTGAAACGCGGGCGCGTAACGAACATGCAGAAAATTTCATCAGCCCTTTTTCCGAACCACATAAAATGAACGACACTGCATGGGTAGCTAATCGCTGGTGTGAAATGCTGCCCATTCCGCTAGCGGAAAAACAGCGCCTGCTTGAGATGACTGATGCAGCAGTGCGGCTGGAAAATATAGAATTTTATTTACGCAAAAACGGTGTGATTTAATCCCCAGTAGAAGCTAACTTAGCTATGGCTTTAGCTTTAGCTTTAACTACAACTGCAGACTACGCTGCATCTATGGCCAGCAATAGTTTTTTTACTGGCGCTGGTAATGCCGCGCTGGCAATGCCTCGCAATGGTATCCATTGATATCCGGATTGCCCGGCCAACTGAAATCGTCTGAGCAGATCTACACGCACTGGTTGCACATGCAATTTGTAATGTGTAAATCCATGCGAGAACGCTGGCAATTCATCAAAGGCACTGACTTCGCCAAATTCAGCCAGTGCACTTTCAATGCTGTGTTGCGATACCCGTTCAGAAACCGATAACGGCATGCGTGAGAGTTCAGGCAGGGATAATAAACCACCCCAGATACCATGATTGGGTCGTGCCTCCATCAGCACATGGCCCTCATGTAATACCACCAGCATAACCGTCGATTTTTCTGGAACCGCTTTCTTGGGTTTGCGGGCCGGCAGCTCTGCTGTACGCTCGGTCAATGCAGCCACACAACGTGCATGAAATGGGCATTGCTGGCAATTTGGACGACTGCGCGTACACAAGGTTGCGCCCAAGTCCATCAGGCCTTGCGTATAGGCTTCGATATCTTTTGCAGGCAGATTCGCTTCAGCGCGCTGCCATAGCAGATTTTCTACTTTTTTCTCACCAGGAAATCCTTCAACGCCAAACACACGACAGAACACGCGCTTGACATTACCATCGAGAATTGCAGCACGCGCACCGTAAGCAAATGCGGCAATAGCAGCAGCGGTAGATCGGCCTATGCCGGGCAACTGTAATAGCAGTGATGGATCAGAAGGAAAAACACCATCATATAAATTCATCACTTGCTGTGCGCAGCTATGCAGGTTGCGAGCACGCGAGTAATAACCCAGACCACTCCAGTGCGCCATCACGTCTTCAGCAGACGCATCGGCTAATTCTTTAACGCTGGCGTAGCTGCTGAGGAAACGCTCATAATAAGGAATGACGGCAGAGACTTGTGTCTGCTGCAGCATAATTTCAGAGAGCCATATCCGGTAAGGGTCACGGGTATTTTGCCAGGGCAGTTGATGGCGCCCATGCTTTTTTTGCCAGGCCACTAGCTCAGCAGAAAAACTAAGATCGGTTATTGCAGTTTCTTGTTCAAGCAGTCTTTTCATATTGTTTTTTCAAGACGCCGGTTAAGCTGGTTAGTTAAGCAGACACCATAAAACAGAGTGCTAATCAGATGATTTAATTAGATGCGCAGTAGCCTAATTAACGCTGACAGCGTACACAGTAAAACGTAGACCGCTGCCCTTGCGTGATGCGGCGTATCAGCGAACCACAGACGCGGCAAGATTCTGCTTCGCGATCATAAACAAAATAATTTTGCTGAAAATAACCGGACTGTCCATCTGCGCCTATGAAATCTCGCAAACTGCTGCCACCTTGTTCTATCGCTGCTGCCAGTATGCGACGAATTGCCAGCCCCAGTTTGTCATAGCGTTTACGCGCAATGCGTTTAGCGGCAGTATTAGGATGAATACCCGCCTCAAACAAACTTTCACATGCATATATATTGCCAACACCAACCACGATATCACCTGCAAGCAGCACTTGCTTGATTGTTGCACTTCGAGTGCGTGTCTGACGAAACAATAATTCACCCAGATCAAGATACGATAAGGGCTCAACGCCCAAGCTGCGCAACAACAGATGCGTCTCTATCGGCCCTTCTTCAACACCATGCCACAACACGGCACCAAATCTGCGCGGGTCATTGAAACGCAGCAGCGTATCTTCAAGCAGCAAATCAAAATGATCATGCTTTTCTGGCAAATGTTTTTTTGGCAGTATGCGCAGATGACCAGACATACCCAAATGAATAATCAGCGTTCCATGTAAAAAATGTATCAGCAAATACTTGCCACGACGACCAGTGATCGTGATGCGCTGTTCTTTTAAAAGCTCTGGCAGCGCAGGTGGAAATGGCCAGCGCAATCCAGCGCGGCGCATCACTACACCTTGGACTACATGCCCTTCGAGATGCGGCGCAACCCCAAGTCGGGTCACTTCAACTTCAGGTAATTCTGGCATCAGCTAGTTAGATCAGAAAGTCTCGGGAAGCCCGCATCAGAAATTCCGACTTTCGGCGTAAAATCTGTACTCGTACAATTCAACATCATCACCCAGCGATGGTTTGCCATCAACGCACAGGATAACCACTTGAAAAAATTTCTTGTCATTTTAACTCTCTCGCCATTGCTGCTGGCCTCTGCCTTCTCGCACGCTGCGCCAGGTGACGAGCCTGCACCTGCAATCCAGCTTGATGCGCTACCTTCACTGGCTTTGTCAGAAGAAGTGCTATTCAAATATCTTTCTGCTGAAATTGCTGATCAACGCGGCAATAGCCTCGCAGCTTACTCTACGATGATGTCAATTGCGCGCAGCACACGTGATGCACGTCTGGCTCGCCGGGCCGCCGAGATGGCGATGAGTGGAAAACTCAGCGCCGAGGCTATTAAAGCCACGCGCCTGTGGCTGGAAGTCGCTCCCCATTCTGACGAAGCAGCACAAGTATTGCTGGGCCTGCAACTGGCGACCAACCAATCTGAAGAGGCAAAAAAATCATTGGCTTTGCGTCTGGCCAATAGCGAACCGTCGGCACGGCTAGGCGTTGTAGGTCAAATCCAGCGACTACTTGCGCGCATGCCCGATAAAGCAAAATCTGCAGCGCTACTCAAAGAACTACTTGAGCCCTATCGTGACATGCTGGATGTCAAATTGATTCTTGCCCAGCTGAGTATGACTGGTGGCGATCAACAAGCGGCAATACGCGAAGCAAAAGAGGCGCTGGCAAAAAATCCACAATCAGAACTTGCTGCACTAACCTTGGCACAGGTAATTGGCGACAAAGCCGAAGCAGCAAAATCGCTCGCTGCGTTTCTGCAGAAAAATCCCAAGTCACGTGATGTGCGCATGGCTTATGCGCGGATACTGTTTGAGCAATCTAAATTAGAAGAAGCAAAAAAAGAATTTAAAACCCTGCTGCAGCAATTCCCACAAGACCAGACTGTGCTGTATGCAATGGGGTTATTGTCAGCACAGGCTAACGAACTGGCAGATGCAGAACGTTATCTTTCAACCTATATAAAATCCCTTAATGGGCAAGCCGATTCTGATCGCGATGCGACGCAGGCGCTGATGATTCTTGCGCAAATTGCGGAAGATCGTAACGATCTGGATGGCGCATTGAAATGGGTCAATCTGGTCAAAACCACCGGCCAAAGCGGTCAGTTGGGTGCCATCCTGAAACGCGCTCAGCTCACAGCAAAATCAGGCAAGCTTGATGAAGCGCGTGAGTTGCTAAGCCAAACCGATGTTGAAAGCGATGATGAACGCGTCAAGCTTTTAATAGGCGAGGCGCAGCTATTGCGTGATGTCGGCAAACTCAATGACGCCATGCATATCATGGAAGAAGCACTGGAGCGCTTCCCTGACAATACGGACTTGCTTTACGAGCACGCCATGATTGCAGAAAAAAATAAGCAGCTCGATGTCATGGAACAATCGCTGCGGCAAATCATCAAACTCACGCCAGAAAATCCTCATCCTTACAATGCATTAGGCTATTCGCTGGCAGATCGTGGCGAGCGTTTGCCTGAGGCTTATGATCTGATTAAAAAAGCACTGTCGCTGGCACCTGAAGATCCTTACATCATGGATAGCATGGGCTGGGTAGAGTTTCGCATGGGTCGTTTTGAAAAAGCAGAAGAAACACTACGCCGTGCTTTTGCAATTAAGCCCGATCCCGAAATCGCTGCACATCTCGGTGAAGTGCTATGGGTAAAAGGTCGCGAAGACGAAGCAAAAAAATTATGGCGTTCAGCTAGCGGCAAAGATCCTAAAAACGAAACGCTAAAAAGTACCCTGCTGCGTTTACAGGTAAAACTCTAAGGCCGCCGGCAGATAATTCATGCGTATTTTTCTTATTGCAGCAGCTTTGCTAATTAGCGCTTGCAGCACACCACCGCAGCAGCGTTCGGCAAACCTGCCGCAATTACCACCGGTCTATCACGAAGATATTTCACTAACAGGCAGGTTGTCGGTCAGCTATCAGCAAAATGGCAAGGCGCAAGCTTTGCAGGGCAAATTCAGCTGGGACCAACACAAAGACACGACGCATATCGCTCTGTTCTCGCCACTGGGACAAACTATTGCGCAGATTGCGATTTCACCTGCCATGGCTACGTTGAAACAAGCCGGTTCTCCTATGCGCGTGGCTGCCGATATTAATTCGCTAACGCTTGATGCATTAGGTTGGCCGATGCCGGTAGCGGGCTTGCGTGATTGGCTGCAAGGCTACAGCCGAGATGCGCGCGGAATCAAGCCAGTCTCAAGTGCTGCTTTTCAAAGCGCGGATTGGCAAATAAATTATGTCAGCTGGCAGGATGAGCCTGGGGCTGCAAAATTTCCTAAGCGCATAGATCTCAGACATGCCAGCGCCAGTGCCGGCATGATAGGTCTGAAGATTGTGATCGACACGTGGCTGCCCAAGTAATGGAACTGGTTTGCCCGGCTCCTGCCAAACTGAATTTATTCCTGCATATAATTGGCAGACGTGCTGATCATTATCACTTGCTACAGTCGGTATTCCAGCTCATTGATTTGTCTGACACTTTGCGTTTCTCTTTGCGCACAGATGGTCTGATTCACAGACTTAATGATGTGCCAGAAGTGCCGGCAGAATCTGATTTAATCGTGCGCGCCGCCAGAGTACTGCAGGCTGCCGCAAAAACCAAGGGCATGCAGGTAGCCGGTGCTGACATTGCGATTGAAAAAAATATACCGATGGGTGGTGGCTTAGGCGGCGGCTCTTCTGATGCGGCCACTACCCTGATTGCGCTAAATCATCTTTGGCAAACTGGCTTATCCCGAACCGAGCTCATGCTGTTAGGCTTGCAACTGGGTGCGGATGTGCCTTTTTTTCTGCTGGGTGAAAACGCTTTTGTTGAAGGAATAGGTGAACAGTTAACAGCATTGACGACACCAGAGGCCTGGTTCTTGGTCATACATCCCGGTGTTTCAGTGCCTACACCCGTTATTTTCGGATCGCCTGATTTGACACGCGACACCAAAGCGGTCAAAATAACGGACTTTTCGACGGGCCTCTCGGGATTCGGACATAATGATTTGCAAGCAGTCGCGGCAAAAAGTTTTCCGGCAGTCGCAGAGTCTTTGTTGTGGCTTTCGAAATTTGGCAGTGCAAGAATGACTGGTTCGGGCGCGTGTGTATTTTCCACCTTCTCAACCGAAGCCGAGGCAGCGCAAGTGTTGGATCAGGTGCCTGCTGGTTGGCGTGCATGGAAAGTCAGGGC
>CAIVDH010000023.1 GCA_903904635.1 uncultured Burkholderiales bacterium
ATAATTTAAAAATATTAATTCAAATCCTTAACTAAGTTCATTACCTCACTTACGCGGCACCCTACCCATTAAATAAAACTCATCATTAGGCCGCATCGAAGTCGCATTCGCCATCCGGTTCGATAATCCAAAAAATGCCGTGATCGCTGCAATATCCCAGATATCTTCATCATCAAAACCATGCCCATGCAAGGCTGCATAATCTGCGTCTGTAATCGCCTGTGAATCCAGACAAACCTTGATCGCAAAATCCAGCATCGCAGTCTGCCGCGGCGTAATGTCGGCCTTGAGATGATTCACCGCCACCTGATCCGCTACCAGTGGATTTTTTGCATAAATACGCAACAGCGCGCCATGCGCCACCACACAATACAAACACTGATTTTTTGCGCTGGTGGCTGTTACGATCATTTCACGATCTGCCTTGGAAAGGCTGCCACCTTCTTTGAGCATCAATGCATCATGATAAGCAAAGAAGGCACGAAATTCTGCAGGCCTGTGAGACAAAGATAAAAATACATTCGGTACAAAACCAGCCTTCTCCTGTACTTCCAATATTTTTTCACGTACATCCTGCGGCAGATCTTTTAATTCAGGCACGGGAAATCGTGAGATAGGTTTGACAGCTGCGTTCATACAGACTCCTTGGAAAACTGCAAGTGGTAAAGGTTCGCATACAAGCCATTTGCGGCGAGCAGCTCTTGATGGCTGCCCACTTCGGCAATCTGGCCTGCGTTTAGTACAACGATACGATTTGCATGCTCAATCGTCGACAAGCGATGGGCAATGACTAAGGTCGTGCGGCCGCGCATTAATGTGTCAAGCGCGGCCTGTACGGCACGTTCAGATTCGGTATCGAGTGCAGAGGTGGCTTCATCTAAAATCAGAATAGGCGCATCTTTATAAATCGCCCGCGCTATAGCGAGTCGCTGCCGCTGTCCGCCGGACAGACGCATGCCGTTGTCACCGATCATGGTATCTAAACCCTGCGGCAAATTAGCAATCACATCATTCAGATGCGCTGCCTCTGCGGCAGCTGCTATACGCTCGCGATCCGGGCTGCTCGCCCCATAGGCAATATTAGCCGCCACAGTGTCATCGAACAGCACCACATTCTGACTCACCATGGCCATTTGCGCGCGCAAACTAGTAAGGGCAATCTGCGAGATGGGCTTACCATCGAGTTGAATCTGGCCTGAACTCAATGCATAAAACTCCGGCACCAGATTGACTAATGTAGATTTGCCACCACCCGACATACCAACTAATGCGACGGTCTCGCCGGGAGCAATAGTGAGATTAATATTACTGAGTGCAGGACGCGTTTGCAGAGGATAAGTAAACCCAAGATCAATAAATTCCAGCTTGCCGGTTGCGCGTTCCGTTAATACCACACCATCTGTACGCTCAGGCTTTGCATCAATCAGACCAAACACAGACTCACCTGCTGCCAGCCCTCGCTGCACCGGACCATTTACACCAGCAAGATGTTTTAACGGCGTTAAAGTCATCAGCATGGCGGTAATAAATGAAGCAAAGTCTCCAACCGTGACCTGACCGCCACTGGCCTGCATGAGTGCGATCATGATGATGACTGACACTGCAAATGAAGTCGCAATCTGTGTAATGGGCTCAGTCGTTGCCATAGTGCTGGCCATACGAATAGCAAAGCCGCGCAAGCGGGACGAGCGCTGCTCGAAACGCTGCGCTTCATATTGTTGTCCGCCAAAGATTTTAATGACTTGTTGCGCGCGTGTGGTCTCTTCTATTAATTGTGTGAGTTCGGCATTGATGCCCTGAAACTGGCTGATCAAACGCTTTAACCTTTGCGCTGTGATTTTCACGACTATGGCGATGACGGGGATGATGACTAAGGTGATCATCGTCAGCTTCCAGTTCAGCCAGAATAAATAGCCCAGCAAACCAAATACCGTGAGCGTATCGCGTATCAACACCACCAATACGCCGCGTATCATGTCCAGCACTTGCTGCACTTCGAGCATCATCGCGTTGATCACCGTACCGACTGAATTGTCGCCATAAAATCCCAGCGGCACATCCAGCAGACGCGCAAACATTTGCTGTCGCAAGTCTGTCATCAATCGGCTTGATACCCAGGCCATCATATAGTTGGTGGTGAAAGTTGACACACCCCGTATGACAAACACGCCCACCACAAAAAGCGGCACCAGCCACAATGAAAATGTTCTGGGTCCGGAAAAACCGTTATCTAGCAATAGCTTCATCAGGCCTGCCATTGCCGGCTCAGTAGCCGCGGTCAGCGCCATGCCAGCGAGCCCGATCATGAGGCGCGCTTTGTAAGGTAACAGCAGACGGACGATGCGCGTAAAAGTTTTAGACGGACTCATTAATTTTATTTTTAGTATTCAAACCAGACATTAGCGGGACTGAGCCATTCAGAAAGTAAGGCATGCAAGCTATCATCCGCGCGTACGCGCCATGCATCAGACAAACGAATTTCACTCAGCGCACCGTTTTTCATATATTGCACGATGATGGAGCAGGATGCATCGCTCTGCTGGAATGGCGTAATCAGCTCACGTAATTTTGCTGCATCAGCCTGGCCGTTCATTGATAGCCTCAAGGCTTTTACGAAACTGGCCCGGGCAGCGGCTATGCCCATTACTTTTTCAGCAGTGATGCGCAAACCACCCGAGAAGCGATCTTCGGAAATTTTTCCTTGTACCGCGAGGAATTCATCTTCTTTAAATAACGCGCGATGGGCATCAAAAATTTCGTTATAGACCGTTACATCTACCGTTGCAGTTGCATCATCTAATGTGACGATCGTCATACGGCCGCGCTGTGTCATCTGAGAGCGTAGGCCAGAAATTATGCCGGCGATGAGTTTGGGTTCGCGTGCAGGTATTAAATCGGCTAATTTCGTGCGTGCGAAACGACGCGCCTCTTCCGCATAAGCATTGAATAAATGGCCGGACAAATAAAATCCCAGTGCGGCTTTTTCTTCGGTGAGTTTTTGTTTTTCACTCCATGCCGGCGCTTTTACGTACTCAGGCGGGCTTTCTGTATTGCCGTTTGCATCATCAAATAAACTCACTTGATTCGCTGAGGCCTCGGCTTGTTCTGCGCATTCCATTGCGAAATTGACAGAGGCGAGCAAGATGCCACGATCAACGTTAAATGCATCAAACGCACCGGCTCGAATTAAGGATTCGATAGTACGACGATTTATCTGTCGCTTATCTACCCGCATGACAAAATCAAACAGGTCCGTAAAAGGCTGACCCTGACGGGCAGCAATGATGGCTTCGATGGCATTCTGCCCGCTACCTTTGACTGCACCCAGCCCATAGCGTATGCGATCTGCTTTTTTGCCGGGCTCACCGACTGGTGTGAAACGATAAACAGATAAATTAATATCAGGCGGCAGCAAGGTCAGGCCACAAATATCCGTCGCGTCTTCGACCAGGATTTTTATTTTATCGGTGTCATCCATGGCCAGCGACAAGTTAGCTGCCATGAAAGCGGCGGGATGATGCGTCTTTAAATATGCGGTGTGATAGGACAGCAGCGCATAAGCGGCAGCATGGGATTTATTAAATCCATAGCCGGCGAATTTTTCCATCAGATCGAAAATCTCGTCGGCTTTGTTATCGGTCAGGCCGTTTTTTGCTGCGCCGCTGCGGAAAATCTGACGATGCTCTGCCATCTCTTCTGCTTTTTTCTTGCCCATGGCACGACGCAGCAAATCAGCGCCACCCAATGAGTAGCCGCCTATCACCTGCGCCATTTGCATGACCTGCTCCTGATACACCATGATGCCGTAGGTCTCGGACAAAATAGCTTCTGTACGCGGATCGGGATAATCAAATCGTTCGCCATGTTTGCGCCGACAGAAATCCGGTATCAGATCCATAGGGCCGGGACGATACAAGGCTACCAGCGCAATAATGTCTTCAAAGCGATCTGGCCGTGCATCTTTCAACATGCCTTGCATGCCGCGGCTTTCTAGCTGGAACACAGCGACTGTTTTTGCCTGCGTGAGCAATTCATACGTGGGCCGGTCATTCAACGGCAGTTTTTCCAAACTGAATTCAGACAAGGCCGGATCGAGATGTTTAATCGAGCGCACTGCACGATCCAGTATGGTCAGCGTGGTCAGACCCAAAAAGTCGAACTTCACCAGACCGACTGCTTCGACATCATCTTTGTCGTATTGCGACACCACGCCAGAGTCATTACCTTGCGTGTAAAGCGGACAAAAATCCGTGAGCTTGCCCGGCGCGATCAATACGCCACCGGCATGCATACCGACGTTACGCGCTATGCCTTCGACTTGCTGCGCCAAATCCAGCAGCTGACGTACTTCCTCTTCATTTTTTTGACGCTCGGCGAGCAACGGCTCTTCGACGATGGCGTCAGCGATGGTGACGTGTTTGCCGGGCTTGAATGGAATCAGTTTGGAAATACCATCGCAAAAGTTATAGCCAAAATCGAGTACACGACCCACATCGCGCACCGCGCCCTTGGCCGCCATGGTGCCAAAGGTGGCGATCTGCGACACGGCCTCTTTGCCATAGCGATCTTTTACATACTGAATAACGCGGTCCCGGCCTTCCTGACAGAAATCAATATCGAAGTCGGGCATGGAGACGCGATCAGGATTTAAGAAACGCTCGAACAGTAAGTTGTAAGCTAGCGGATCAAGATCTGTAATCGAAAGCGAATACGCAACCAGAGAACCAGCACCTGATCCACGGCCCGGGCCAACGGGTACACCATTATTTTTAGCCCATTGTATGAAGTCGGCCACGATTAAAAAATAACCGGGGAAACCCATATTGCTGATGGTGTCGGTTTCGAATTTCAGGCGCGATACATACCGCTCACGCTGTACTTCGCGTTTGTCCGCATCGGGATAGAGCTGCAGCAACCGCTGCTCGAGTCCGGCGCTCGCTTGCGCGACCAAGAATTCATCAATCGAAATGCCATCTGGCGTAGGAAAATCAGGTAAACGCGGCTTGCCCAATTCCAGCACCAGATTGCAGCGTTGCGCAATGGTGATGCTGTTTTGCAGCGCTGCCGGCATATCCGCAAACAGCGCTGCCATTTCGGCTTGGGTCTTGAAGTATTGATCTGGTGTGTAGCGTTTTATGCGGCGCGTATTGGCGAGAATTTCACCTTCGGCGATACAGGTACGCGCTTCATGCGCGGTGAATTCGTGGGGCTGCAAAAACTGCACCGGATGCGTTGCCACTACAGGCAATTGCAAGGAGGCGGCGAGTTGCGTTGATAGCCGCAGCAGGTTTTCTGATTTGGGGTTGCCGTTTCTTTGTACTTCTATATAAAAATGACCAGGAAAAATTGCAGCCCAGCGACGCGCGCAGCGCTCGGCCAGTGCAGCATTGCCATTTTCAAGTGCGCTTCCGACATCGCCAAAGTTAAAACCAGACAGCGCGATGAGGCCATCTTTGATACTCAGATTTTCCAGCCATTCAATCCGACATTCAGCACGACCACGATGCAAGTTGGTCAGCCAGGCTTGCGAGATCAGTTCACATAGCTGTAAATAGCCCGCCTGATTTTTAGCCAGCAGCAGTAAACGATGCGGCTTGTCACGATCAACATCATTGGTCATCCAGACATCGCAGCCTATAACCGGCTTGATACCCTTGCTACGCGCGGCTTTGTAGAATTTGACCATGCCAAATAGATTGGCCAAGTCAGTAATGGCGAGCGCAGGCTGCTTGTCTGCCGCTGCGGCGTTGACAACTTCGTCTATGCGCACCAGCCCATCGGCAATCGAAAATTCGGAGTGCAGGCGCAGGTGGATGAATTGCGGGTTGGTCATGTCAGTATTTTACCTGCTGGGAACCTGCATACCGAAGCTGTTTGATCAGGTATTCTGAAGACAGCGCAGCGGCGCTTATAATGCTGCTTATTGTGTCTATTTCCTTCTAAATATCATGCAGTCTAATACTTCATTTATCAATATCGCGGCTTATAAATTTGTTACGTTTGAGGATACCCTCGAGCGGCGCCCCCTATTTCAGGAAATTTGCAAAAATCTGGACCTTAAGGGAACGATACTGTTGACCCCTGAGGGCATTAATCTGTTTTTGGCTGGCACACGCGAGGCTATTGACAGCTTTCTGAGCTGGCTTAGGAATGATCCACGTTTTGCTGATATCGAGGTCAAGGAAAGCTTGTCAGAAGAGCAGCCATTCAATCGCATGCTGGTCAAAATCAAGCGCGAAATTATCACCATGAAGCATCCGCTGATCAAACCCGAGCTGGGCCGCGCGCCGGGAGTGGCGCCACTAGTGCTAAAACGCTGGCTGGATCAGGGACACGATGATGCGGGTAAGCCGGTTGTGATGGTGGATACCCGGAATGCGTTTGAAGTCGATGTGGGCACCTTTGTGAACACGATTGATTATCGTATAAATAAATTCAGTGAATTCCCCGAAGTGATTGCAGCGCATAAAGACGAACTTGCCGGCAAAACTGTCGTCACTTTCTGCACCGGTGGAATACGCTGTGAGAAAGCGGCGATTCATATGCAAGAGATAGGCTATGACAGTGTGTATCAGCTAGATGGCGGCATACTCAAATATTTTGAAGAGGCTGGCGGCGCGCATTATGACGGCGATTGTTTCGTATTTGACAGGCGCACTGCTTTAAATCCGCAACTGGAACCCACACCTACCGTGCAATGCTTTGCCTGCCGTGCCATTGTTTCACCGCGAGAGCAAATTTCGCCGTCGTATGTGTTTGGTGTTTCATGTCCACATTGCGTGGATCATGTGCAGGCTGCATAGTCACCATCCTCACTAACGACTACCGCTCTCAACTGCATGACCAGCGCTTACGTAGGTCGTTTTGCTCCCTCCCCAACCGGAACATTGCACGCAGGTTCACTACTAGCTGCGCTTGCGAGCTACCTTGATGCAAAAACACACCAGGGTAAATGGCTGCTGCGTATTGAAGATCTGGATGAATCACGCACTGTACTTGGTGCTGATGACGACATCATCGACATCCTCGCCGCATTAGGTATGCATGCTGATGGTGAAATAGTCTGGCAAAGCCAACGTAAAAATTGTTATGCGGCGGCATTTGAGCAATTAGGGTCGTTAACCTATCCCTGTAGCTGCAGTCGCAAAGAAATTGCTGATTCATTCTTGGGCATAGCGGCTGATGGCGCTGTGATTTATCCGGGCACATGTCGAAACGGTTTAGCCCCTAACCGCGCTGCAAGAGCGTGGCGACTGCGCGTTCCAGATGCCGGTGAATTCATACAATTTAATGATCGCTGGCAGGGAAAAATCACTGAATACCTTGCTAAGGATGTTGGTGATTTTGTGTTGAAACGCGCCGATGGTTTTTGGGCCTATCAACTCGCCGTAGTGGTGGATGATGCACTGCAAGGCGTAACGGATGTAGTGCGTGGCGCTGATTTATTAGGCTCCACACCGCGACAGATTTATTTGCAGCAGCAATTAAAATTGCCCACACCGCGCTATTGTCATGTTCCTGTCGTAACCAATGCAGCCGGTGAAAAATTATCCAAACAAACCGGCGCGCAGCCACTTAACATGTCGCAGCCGCTTGATGCGCTGACCGTTGCAGCAAATGGGCTCGGGTTGGAAATAAAGAGGGAAAGCGTTAAATCGCTTTCGGAATTTTGGACACAGGCTTTAACAGCATGGGACAGAAGATTTAATAGAAGTTTTAATTAAATCCCCATGCTTAGCAATGAGCAGTATCAGCTTTTTGGTAAGCCGCCCAGTAGCGCAGCACGTTTTTGAGGCTGCGCAGATTTACTAGTTTTATCTTTTGGCGTTTCAGCGACAGACTCTGCAGATAGTGTGGCTTCGTAGGGCTTGAGGAACCATGGATCAATTTTTTCTTTGCGTGGCGGCGGCATATAGGGTGTACGCTCTCTGCCACGAGGCGCAGCATCACGCGAACGATGTTCACCGCGATGTTCAGGTTCACGCTGCGTCTGAGTATGCCGCGCTGCCCCCGGCACAAAACCTTCCAGCTCTACAGGCACGAGCTTTTGCTTGATCAGTTTTTCGATATCAATCAGCAGTCGCGCATCTTTATCTGAACATAATGAAATCGCGTCTCCTGATGCGCCGGCACGACCTGTGCGACCGATACGATGAACGTAATCTTCAGCGTTATAGGGCAAGTCATAATTGATCACGCAAGGCAGATCGGAAATATCGAGACCGCGTGCAGCAACGTCAGTGGCAACTAACACATCAATGCTGCCATTCTTGAAGGCTTCCAACGCCGCCATACGTTCATTTTGTGTTTTGTCGCCATGAATAGCAGAGGCCTTAATGCCTTGCTTTTCCAGTTCACGCGCCAGTCGCGACGTGCCAATTTTTGTATTGGAAAATACCAGCACTTGTTTGAGATCTCGCCCGCGTATGAGATGCGCAACCACATCGCGTTTGGCTTCATCATCCACTTTATAAACAACCTGCGTGACTTTGTCGGCGGTGGCATTACTGCGTGCTACTTCGATCAGTACCGGATCAGTCAGGAAGGTGGAGGCTAATTTTTTAATCTCAGGCGAGAAGGTCGCCGAGAACATCAGGTTTTGTCTTTTCTTGGGCAGCAAATTAATGATGCGCTGCAGATCCGGCAAGAAACCCATATCGAGCATACGATCCGCTTCGTCCATCACAAAAATTTCGGTTTGCGACAAGCTGACTGTTTTTTGCTGTATGTGATCAAGCAAACGACCCGGTGTGGCAATGACGATTTCAACTCCACTGCGCAAAGCAGTAGTTTGCGGCGTCATGTCAATGCCACCGAAGACGACAGTAGTTCGCAACGGCGTATGACGGGAATAAGATTTTATGTTTTCGGCAACCTGGTCAGCCAGCTCGCGGGTTGGCGTGAGTATTAGCGCGCGCACAGGATGCCGTGCTGGCGAGGCACTGCTATTGGCCTGCGCCAGTAGCAATTGAATAATAGGCAACGAAAAACTGGCCGTCTTACCGGTGCCGGTTTGGGCGGCGCCCATCACATCACGACCTTGCAAAACTATAGGAATCGCCTGTGCTTGTATCGGCGTCGGGTGTACGTAACCCTGATCGGACAAGGCCTGCAGTATGGCGGGGGCAAGACCAAACTGGTCAAAGCGCGGAATTTCTTCGACGGCAACAGCCGGCGGGATTAAAGAGGGGTCTGTGACTGACATTCTGTAGGTTTTGGTTTAATGAACCAGTATAGCACTGGCTTGTTAACGCTACCATTTAGAGCAAAGCTGTTGCGTGAAAATTCAATAATGGCCTGCATGAAAATTCTGACCACCTGATTCAGACACTTACCGCCCACCTGTTACATCAATTAACGTACCAGTCAGATACGAAGCCTGCTCAGAGGCCAGCCACAATACCGTGTCGGCGACTTCTTCAGCGGTTCCGCCGCGCTGCATAGGAACGCCTGCTTTTGCGCGATCAACCCGGCCCGGTTCACCGGCACTGGCATGTATATCGGTATAAATCAAACCCGGTCGCACAGCATTCACGCGTATGCCTTCCATTGCCACTTCTTTGGAGAGACCTATCGTCATCGCATCGACTGCACCTTTGGCCGCTGCATAATCGATGAATTCATTGGGCGAACCCAGACGCGCCGCAGCGGAAGATAAATTAACGATCGCACCACCTTTGCCGCCATGCAGCGTCGACATACGCAGCACCGCTTCTTTTGCGCATAAAAAACTACCAATGACATTGGCATTCAACACACGCTGCCAGCGACCCAGATCCATTTGATCGAGCCGCATTTTTTGCTCCAGCATGCCGGCGTTATTGACCAGCACGACAAGCGTGCCCATGGTTTCGTCGACGGTTTTAAAGAGTCGTAATACATCAGCTTCAATGCCAACATCTGCCTGAATAGCCAGCGCATGGCCGCCCGCATCTAGAATTTTTTTGACAACATCATCAGCCGCAGTTTTATTATTGAGATAACTGAACGCCACCTGATAGCCTCGTGCAGCAGCGCCTATCGCCGTAGCGGCGCCTATGCCGCGACTGCCACCTGTTACTAACATGATGGGTTTGCTGGCATTGTTGCTCACGTTGTTGCTCATCTTCTTGTTCCTGTCATTATTTTAATCAGCCGATTTTACCGCGCGCAGCAAGATTCACTACAATCCCGCCATGCTCACTCAATCCTCTGCCCTGCTAACAGGTTTACCACCTGTACTAAATAGTCAAACCCGAATTTTAATTCTGGGCAGCTTCCCCGGTGCCGCATCACTGGCAGCGGCGCAATATTATGCGCATCCTCGCAATCAATTTTGGCGGTTATTGTCGGCGCTATTTAATGAAGATTTCGTTACGCTGCATTATGCAGAAAGACTAAACCGTATCGCCGAGCGTCATGTGGGTCTATGGGATGTGATTGCCGCCTGCGAACGCAAAGGTAGTCTGGATACAGCGATACGGCAGGCGCAGCAAACTGATTTTTCTATTTTAAAAAAAACTTATCCCGCTATTCACACGATAGGCTTTAATGGCAAAACTGCCGGCAAAGCAGCGCCAGTCTTTGAGGCTGCAGGCTACCGTACTTGTATCCTGCCCTCATCTTCACCCGCACATGCGCAGCTTTCATTTGCACAAAAACTTGTACAGTGGCGGCAACTGCTTGGATAATGCAGCGCGCCCATAAGGAATCATCATGCTGATCAAACGAAAATCCATAGAAAAAGAAGAATCTTCACGCCCTGCGCGCAAGAAACCGCGTTTTAGTGCAGTGACCTTGTCGGAACATGATGGCGTGCGCTACCTGCATTTCGGCACGGAATGGATACAGGGAGCGATGCGCCTGCGCAAACCTGATTGGCTCGAACTTGAATACGCACAGCAAATGATGGCCTGGATGTTGTTCATGGAAGCGCCTGCGCATATCGCCCAGTTGGGGCTCGGTGCTGCAGCACTGACAAAATTTTGTTATCGGAATTTTCCGGAAGCGCATATTACTGCCATTGAACTTAATCCTTCCGTGATTGATGTGTGCCGCTCCATGTTCAAGCTGCCGACCAATGATGACCGATTGACAGTCCTGGAAATGGACGCACTGGATTTTGTAGAAGACAGTGCCAATCATGGCCTTCTTGATGTTTTACAAATTGATTTATATGATGCCACTGCCCGTGGTCCTATGCTCGATACTGCCGAGTTTTATCAGTCCTGCTCTGCGTGCTTGAAACCTGAAGGCATCGCTACGGTGAATTTATTTGGTGATCATCCCAGCTATGCAAAAAATCTTAAAGCCATGTGCTTTGCTTTTGATAGCGTGATCTGCCTGCCAGAGGTACATCAGGGCAATGTAATTGCGATTGCATTTAATACCGAACCTGAGCTGGATTTCACTGATCTGCATGAGCGCGCTGCGGTCATCAAGGATGTGACCAAACTACCTACGCGTTCATGGGTGAATGGTATTAAGTCTTGGGTCGAGTAATTTGCTCCATAATTTACAGCTTAATTATTTACTTAATTTTTAGGCTCTCAATGAAAGACACTGGATTCCGGCCTGCGCCGGAATGACTTTTGAGATTTAGGTGCTTTCCACGCTACTACCGTCGTCCCAGCGCAGGCTGGGACCCAGTGTCTTTGCTTGCACACGCATCAATCACCTGCTTGGTAAGCAATCAATCATGAAGTGCATAATCAAAAAATAACATCAAAATCTTCCAGACAAAATTTATAGCCTAATTTTTTCCAAGCTATAACTCACCGTCGGATAAATCAATCGCACACCCAGTTCTTCTTTGATGCGATGATTTAACAAGCGCCGAGATTCTGACATGAACGACATCAGCATAGGCGAGACTTGTTTGGCAAGCTCGACTCGCGCAACGCGCGGCGGATGCGGCAAGCCAAATGCATCAGCTACCAGATCAAAATACGCCGCCATTTTCAGATCACTATCATCTACCGTGTGATACACCCGCATAGGCAGCGCACGAAATAACGCTAACCTAATGATCTGTGCCAAATCATCCGCATGTATATGATTGGTGTAAACATCATCTGCATCAATCAGCGCAGGCGTTCCCTGCTTTAATCGCTCCACAGGCAATCTGTCTGCCGCATAAATTCCCGGCACACGCAGTATCGCCACCTGCCCCTGAGCATGCCGCGCCCAGCGGCGCAATGTTTGTTCTGCATCGACACGGCGCGCGGCGCGCGCATTAACTGGCGCTGTCGGCCGGGTTTCATCAAAGACAGCACCGCCACAATCTCCATACACGCCCGTAGTGCTGACATAAACCAGCTTGCCATGTCGGGGTAAAATGGCGGTCAGGTTGCGGGTACGGCGGTCTAGCTTGCCTTCAGACTGCGGCGGTGCAAGATGCACGATGATGCTAGCCAGACCGGTGAGGCGGTGCAAGGTCTGCGGCATATCCAGGTTGGCAACAACCGGTACAGCACCAGCGGCTCTGAGTTCAGCAATACGTGACGGCTGACTGGTTAGGGCAAATACCCGAAAGTGATGGCGCAGCAGCGGCAATAGGCGCATGCCAACATCGCCGCAACCCACTAGTAGCAGCCTGGGCCGTGCTATTTTTTTCACCAGATTATTTTTCATTGACGAGATTGTATGACGTATCAGATAACTGTTCAGCCCAGTGGCCGACAATTTACTTGTGATGAAGACGAAACCGTCCTGACTGCCGCTATACGTGCAGGTGTGGGTCTGCCGTATGGCTGTAAAAATGG
>CAIVDH010000024.1 GCA_903904635.1 uncultured Burkholderiales bacterium
GTTTTCTGATGAATAAAAAAATATAACCACCAGATTGCTAATGAAATTATTCGTAATGTATTCTCGATGCGCTATTCACTTAAAAATAATAATAAACAAAAGACTGAAAACTGTGCTCGCAAAGCCGCGCTCATTTCAGCAAACGATACTGCCCCCCTGCAAGGCACTCTATTTGACCCAGCATTTCCAAATTCAGTAACTCGGCTTGTAAAGACGCAGCAGATTGTGAGGTACGGGCAACAAGTTGATCTACCGTTACCGGATCATGACCAATGGCATCTAAAAGCGGCTGATGATTTGAGCCGATTTGCGTTGGCACAGCCGCAGTTGCGACAGGTATTTGTTTTGTCTGCCAGCGTAATTCTTCCAAAACATCTTGCGCAGATTCAACCAGTTTTGCGCCTTGCCGAATTAATTGATGGCAGCCTTTGGAAAGCGGTGAGTGTATGGAGCCAGGAATGGCAAATACCTCGCGCCCTTGGTCCAGTGCGCTGCGAGCCGTGATCAGCGAGCCAGATTGCGCGGCAGCTTCCACCACCAGCACGCCCGATGCCAGTCCGCTGATGAGGCGATTGCGACGCGGAAAATTAGACGATATCGCCGGTGTGCCCAGCGGATATTCACTCACCAGGCAACCGAGTTCGGCAATTTGATGTGCCAGCGCACGATGACGGGCCGGATAAACTAAATCGATGCCTGTGCCTATGACGGCAATGGTAGAGCCACTGGCAGGAGCATGGGCGTTTTTAAGCGCGCCTGCATGTGCTGCTGCATCAATACCCAAAGCCATGCCGGACACGACAGTCAGTCGTGCTTCGCTAAATGTTTGTGCGAAACGATCGGCATTCTGCATACCTTGTAAAGTTGCATTGCGACTGCCGACGATGGCGATAGCTGTTTGCTGCAGTAATGCCGTGCGACCTTTTGCATAAAGTAAGGGCGGCGGGTCGGCGATATTTAACAGCGAAGCAGGATAGCCGGGGTCGGCAAATGTCAGTACGCAGTTATTCGGTTGAGCAGCCCAGTCGAGAGTTTTGTCTATCTGCGCTTGCATCGCATCAGATGGCTCGTTGCATAACAATCTGGCCAGCTTCTCGGGTACGCGTTTTTGTAGCGCCGGAAAGCCCGCATGAAAAATATGTTCGGGCAATCCAAAATCATTGAGTAGTTCGCGTGCAGTCTGCGGACCCACGCCCTCAGTCAGCATCAATCGCAGCCAATACTGCAGGCCTTCAGCAGGAATCATTTTGCAGCGCCCTCGCTAGATACGACCAGGTCGCCGATATTAATGCCATCAATGGCGCGCATCACCATTGCAAACGCTACCTGATCGGTTACATCGGTAACTAAAAGCGTGGCAATGGTTTGCATGGGGGCGGTGAGATTGTTTTGGGTGCGGCTATTATCGGCCTTGATTTTAGCCTGCTTCACTACCGATAGCGTGCCACCGGCACTGAGGCCATGAAGATGACCGCGGTTGATGGCAACCAGATCATAAGGACCCGCCCAAAGCCCATCGCGAAAAATGCTGGCGATGCGGCCAGAGATCGCAGCACTTGCATGTAAGGGTGGAAAATCAGATAAATCTTTAGTTGGCATAGCTGGTAAAAGAAGATCGCCGGCCAGCAGTTCAGCGTTTGAATCTGTAACGGTAAAATGATGCGCTTGCTGCGCATCAGTTGCCGCGCTTACGAGCCGGACAACACCAACGCGCTTGCCAGCATAGGCGAGTATGACACCGGTTTCCGGATCTTTAATATGCAGATTCGGACGCACCACATGAAAATGCTGCTGACCTTCTAGCGGACCAGTGACATACACAGCATCATTTTTCATTCCCATGTTGCGGCCATCAGAGAAAGCTAAAATTTTTGCAGCCATTGTCATTTGTATGTTGTTCAATATCGGCATAGTTCTAACTAGCTCAAGTAGATGAGCTGGAATAACTGGAACTGCTTGAGCCTGCATGGGTGCTGCGCGTATGCGTGGTGAGAGCTTTTCGCTTTTAGTTGAACTCGCTACTTTGTTATCAAGCAGACTCAGTTTGCCCCGTTGTCTGTCAAAGTAAATGGTTTGACCGGGATAAATTTTATGGGGATTATTTACCGACTCCCTGTTTTGATCCCAAACCTTGGGCCAGCACCAGGAGTTTTGCAAAAACTTTTCAGCGATGTCCCATAAATTGTCTCCAGCCGTAACGACATGCGAATCTGGTGCATGCGCCTGAAACTCACAAAGCGGGGCGGCGGCATGGGTTTGCGTTGAAGGCAGAGCGAGCATGAAAGCAGCTGTGATAAACTTTTTCATAGTCTTGTTGTTCCTATCTTCATTTGAGTTTGTGCAAGATGGTGATGCAGGAGGTTGTGAATTTTGCATGAGCTAGCAAGCTTCTCCGACAAAAATGCTGTTTTTTTTCACTGCTGTTGCACAAAAGCCGTATGTCTCTCTTAACTATCTTGCGTTACCCTGATGTTCGCCTGCATAAGCGCGCTAAATCGATCACTGCGTTCGATGAACGTCTTGCAATATTGATTTCTGACATGGCAGCAACCATGTATGAAGCACCAGGTGTGGGCCTGGCTGCCACGCAGGTGGATGTGCACGAGCAATTGATTGTGATCGATGTTTCAGAGACGCGTGATCAGTTGCTAACGTTAATCAATCCCGAGATTATTTGGGCCAGTCCAGAGCGGCAGATATACGATGAAGGCTGCCTGTCTGTGCCCGGCATTTTCGACGGCGTAGAGCGCGCAGCGCAAGTGCACGTCAGGGCGCAAGATGCAACGGGAAAATCTTATGAGCTTAAAGCAGAAGGTTTGCTTGCCGTTTGCATACAGCATGAAATGGATCACCTGATAGGCAAAGTATTTGTTGAATATCTCTCGCCGTTAAAGCGCAACCGCATCAAATCTAAATTACTAAAAGAAGAGCGCGAACTTAAGAAAGAGCGTCAGGGATGACATTGCTGACAGTGCCTGCAAGCGCTGCGCGACTATAATCCTGCTATGAAAGTTATTTTTGCTGGTACCCCTGAATTTGCCGCAGTCGCACTCGCAGCGCTGCATGAGTCTGGTTTTGAGATTCCCCTGGTGTTGACCCAGCCGGATCGTCCGGCCGGCCGTGGCATGCAGTTGCATCCATCGGCAGTCAAGCAATTTGCGCTCGAACACCAGATACCCGTTGCCCAGCCAGTCTCATTGCGCCTTGATGGCAAATATCCGCAAGAAGCGAAGCAGGCATTAGAACTTTTGCAAGCGACCCCACATGATGTGATGGTCGTTGCGGCCTATGGTTTGATATTGTCGCCAGCCGTACTGCAAATTCCGCCACTAGGTTGCCTCAATATTCATGCCTCGTTGCTGCCGCGCTGGCGTGGTGCTGCACCTATACATAGGGCTATTGAAGCAGGTGATGCCCAGACTGGCATCACCATTATGCAAATGGATGAGGGGCTCGATACCGGCGCGATGCTGCTGGCAGAGACTGAGCAGATTCGCGAGGATGACACCACCGCTAGTTTGCATGACCGGCTCGCCGCGCTGGGCGGTCGTATGATCGTTGAGGCGCTGCACAAGCTGGCAGAGGGTGGGTTAAAGGCGGTGCAGCAGCCATATGCAGGCATTACCTATGCTGCAAAAATTACAAAAGATGAAGCGGCGCTGGATTTTCGTTTACCGGCAAAAATTCTATTGCGGCGCATACGCGCATTTAATCCCTTTCCCGGCGCCAGTGGTCAAGCGTCGGGCATGGTGCTAAAAATCTGGCGCGCCGAGCACTCCACTAGCCAAGGGCGACCTGGCGAAATTCTGGAAATTACGCCCGCTGGTGTCGTGCTGGCTTGCGGAGAAGATGCGTTATTGCTCACTGAGTTGCAAAAACCTGGCGGCAAGCGCCTCGCTGCTACTGAATTCCTCAAAGGTTACCCACTCGCGCCGGGCCAGCAGTTCGAAGTCGATTCTTGAATTCACGTATAATTTGTCAGCGCCGATTTGATTGAAAAAGTCAAAACCAGCTTGCGGGCGCCGGGCTAAAGCCCATATAAATCCTGCTAAAGCGGCGCGCGAACCCGGCCCAGCTTTTGCAGGCCGGGTTTTTTGTTTTCCAGACTCCAGATCAACACAGACACAGATCCAATGAAACGCGACGCCACCTCACAAACTGAAGCTCATCTCCGCGATCTGCTGACTAAACGCATTTTGATTCTTGATGGCGCAATGGGCACCATGATTCAGCGTTATAAGTTGACTGAAGAATCCTATCGTGGTGAGCGTTTCGCAGATTTTTCTGTGCCGGGCAAAGAGCTTTTTGTCAAAGGTAACAATGAGTTGCTGACGCTGACGCAGCCGCATATCATCAGCGCCATTCATGAACAATATCTGGCTGCTGGTTCAGACCTGATTGAAACCAATACCTTCGGCGCGACTACGATAGCGCAAGATGACTACCACATGGCCCATCTGGCTTATGAGATGAATCTTGAGTCGGCACGCTTGGCGCGTGCAGCCTGCGATAAATATTCCACGCCTGACAAGCCGCGCTTCGTTGCGGGCGCACTTGGCCCCACTCCCAAGACCGCTTCTATTTCGCCGGATGTAAACGATCCAGCTGCCCGTAACGTCACCTTTGATCAGCTGGTAATCGCTTATTTAGATCAGACCCGAGCGCTGGTTGAAGGCGGTGCTGATGTACTGCTGATAGAGACCGTGTTTGATACGCTTAATTGCAAGGCAGCGCTGTTTGCAGTTGATCAGTTTTTCGAAGAGAGTGGGCAGCATCTTCCCATCATGATTTCCGGAACCGTGACCGATGCGTCCGGTCGTATTTTGTCCGGTCAGACAGTCACCGCTTTTTGGAATTCTGTACGACATGCCCGGCCGCTGACCATAGGATTAAATTGCGCGCTCGGTGCTGCACTGATGCGACCTTATGCAGAAGAGCTTTCTAAAATCGCCGAGACATTTGTCTGCATTTATCCCAATGCCGGATTGCCCAATCCTATGTCGGACACCGGGTTTGATGAAACGCCGCCGGTTACATCATCCCTGCTGAAAGATTTCGCCGAGAGTGGATTTGTCAACATAGCCGGTGGCTGCTGCGGCACCACGCCTGAACATATCAAGGCCATCGCTGATACGGTAGCCAATATCCATCCGCGCCATATACCTACGCATCTGCACGAGATGCGGTTGTCAGGTCTGGAGCCTTTCGTCATTGATGAAGATTCCTTGTTCGTTAATGTGGGAGAGCGTACCAACGTCACGGGCTCCAAAGCATTTGCACGACTCATACTTAATGAGCAATACGATGAGGCATTGGCTGTTGCGAGGCAGCAGGTTGAGAATGGCGCACAGATCATTGATATCAATATGGACGAAGCGATGCTGGACTCAGTCGCAGCGATGACCCGCTTTTTGAATCTGATCGCATCTGAGCCGGATATTGCACGCGTGCCCATCATGATTGACTCTTCAAAATGGTCGGTCATCGAAGCGGGTTTGAAATGCGTACAGGGTAAAGCGATTGTCAATTCCATCTCGCTCAAAGAAGGCGAACCAGAATTTCTGCGCCAGGCAAAATTATGCCGACGCTATGGCGCTGCCGTGATTGTGATGGCGTTTGATGAACAAGGTCAGGCTGATACTTTTGCACGTAAGACGGAAATTTGCGCGCGAGCTTATAAGCTCTTGGTTGAAGAGACCGGATTTCCGCCTGAAGATATTATTTTTGATCCGAATATTTTTGCGATCGCAACAGGTATAGAAGAGCACAATAATTACGCGGTAGATTTTATTAATGCGACACGCTGGATACGTGAGAATTTACCTCATGCAAAAATTAGTGGCGGTGTGTCGAATGTAAGTTTTTCTTTCCGCGGTAATGATCCCGCACGCGAAGCAATACACACCGTATTTTTGTATCACGCGATACAGGCCGGTATGAGTATGGGTATTGTCAACGCCGGCATGGTTGGCGTGTATGACGATCTGCCAGCCGAGCTCAAGGAGCGTGCCGAGGATGTCGTGCTCAATCGCCGCGAAGATGCAACTGAGCGCATGATAGAAATTGCTGCCACATTAAAAGCCGGCGGCAAAAAAGAAGAACAAAATCTTGAATGGCGCGCAAACCCTGTTGAAAAGCGACTCGCGCATGCGCTGGTGCATGGCATCACGCAATGGATAGTTGAAGATACCGAAGAGGCGCGCGCGCATCACGCCGCAATCGGCGGCCGTCCTATTCATGTGATCGAAGGCCCGCTGATGGATGGCATGAATATCGTCGGTGATTTATTCGGACAGGGAAAAATGTTTTTGCCGCAGGTCGTGAAATCTGCGCGTGTGATGAAGCAGGCCGTGGCGCATTTGATACCTTACATAGAAGAAGAAAAGCAGCGCGAAGAACAGCGCACTGGTGTGGCCGCCAAACCCAAAGGAAAAATCGTCATTGCTACCGTTAAAGGTGATGTGCACGATATCGGCAAAAACATCGTATCGGTTGTACTGCAATGTAATAACTTCGAAGTCGTTAACATGGGCGTGATGGTGCCCTGCGCTGAAATTCTGGCGCGGGCGAAAGCGGAAAATGCGGACATCATAGGCTTGTCCGGACTGATTACGCCATCACTGGAAGAAATGACACATGTCGCCAAAGAGATGCAGCGTGATCCGCATTTTCGTGGCTTGAAAACGCCGCTATTAATCGGTGGCGCAACGACCAGTCGTGCGCATACTGCGGTCAAAATTGCGCATCATTATGATGGTCCGGTGGTTTATGTGCCGGATGCGTCACGTTCAGTGTCGGTTGCGCAATCGCTCTTAACGCCCGAACATCGCGACAGTTATATCGCCGAAATCGATGCGGACTATGCGCGTATTCGCGAGCAGCATGCCAATAAAAAAGCCGTACCGATGTTGCCGCTTGCGGCTGCACGAAAAAATAAAATGCAGCTTTCTTTTGATGGAAAACATGCGCCTGTCAAACCAAAATTCATAGGTCGCAGGCATTTCCGTAATGTCGATCTGGCGACGCTGGCGCAATACATAGATTGGGGTCCATTTTTTCAGACTTGGGATTTGGCCGGGCCTTTTCCCGCGATCCTCACGGATGCGATAGTGGGACAGTCGGCCAGTACGGTCTACCGCGAAGCGCAGGCTTTATTGAAAAAAGTGATAGAAGGTCGCTGGCTGACCGCCAATGGCGTGATGGCGATTTTGCCTGCCAATAGCATTAATGATGATGATATCGAGGTTTACACAGATGAGACGCGCAGCGAAGTGGCGTTCACTTATTACGGTTTGAGGCAGCAAACTGAAAAGCCGATCATTGATGGCGTGGCGCGTCCGAATCAGTGTCTGGCAGATTTTATCGCGCCTAAATCTTCTGGCGTAGAAGACTATATCGGTTTGTTTGCTGTCACCGCTGGCATAGGTATAGAGAAGTATGAAAAGCGCTTTGAAGATGCGCATGATGATTATTCATCGATCATGTTGAAGGCATTGGCAGACCGTCTTGCTGAAGCGTTTGCAGAGCATTTGCATGAGCGTGTACGCAAAGATTTATGGGGCTATGCAAGCGATGAAACATTATCGAGCGAAGCATTAATTAAAGAAGCTTACCGTGGCATACGTCCTGCGCCTGGTTATCCTGCTTGCCCCGAGCATACTGTGAAAGCCGATGTGTTCCGAATACTGGAGTGCGAAGACGTAGGCATTAGCCTTACTGACTCGTATGCGATGTTCCCTGGGGCAGCGGTGTCGGGTTTCTACTTCGCGCATCCGGAATCAAAATATTTTACGGTGGGTAAAATCGGCGAAGACCAGTTGCGTGATATGGCAGCGCGTCGTGGTGAGAGCATTGAACAATTGCAGAGCTGGCTTGCGCCTAATTTGTCTTGATGGCTTAGGTGGTTGTTGTAATTGGTGCGCCGTCAAAAAATATTTTTAGTTCGCCAGGTGCAAATGCATGCCAGGTTTCATTGGTGGTCAGTGGCTCGGTGACGATTAAGGCAACGCGATCATTGGGCGTGGTCACTTCAGAAAAATCAACCGATAAATCTTCGTCCGACAGCATCGCTTGTGTAAACGGATATTGACGCACGATGTAGTGCAGTTTGGTCGAGCAGTAGGCATAAAGTGCTGAGCCGTCTGAAAGCATCATGTTGAATACGCCATGTGCGGCTATTTCTTCTGTGAGTGTTTTTAATGCGTGACTTAACGCTTTTGTCGTTGGCGCAGTGTCACCGAATTGCGCATGCAGTTGTTGTAGCAAATAACAAAAAGCTAATTCACTGTCCGTGCTGCCTACCGGACGAAATGGCCCATGCAACTTGGGCGCAAAATTTTTCAGATCTCCATTGTGTGCAAAGACCCAGTAGCGTCCCCAGAGTTCGCGTACAAACGGATGGCAATTTTCTAGCGCAATGTGCCCTTGCGTTGCTTTGCGTATGTGAGCGATGACGTTGCGCGATTTTATCGGATATCGTTTGATTAAATCGGCCACGGGTGAAGCAACCGCTGACTGATGATCCACAAACAGTCGCACACCTGCTCCTTCAAAAAAAGCAATGCCCCAGCCATCTTTGTGTTCATCCGTACGTCCTCCTCGGGTCGCAAATCCGGTGAAGCTAAATACAATGTCAGTTGGGACATTGCAATTCATACCTAGTAGTTGGCACATCGTTTAATTAGAGGGAAAAAGTATTGATGTATTGATCGACTACCTAAGTTATCACGAAATGCTTTTGATCCTGACTATAGTAGGGCCCTGCACCGCCACAATGCATGACCAGATGTGTGATATTTTTCTTCAAAGGGTGTAATGGGTGTCGGTAGTGCAGTTGATTTTGTGCTGACTGATGCAATCAAATAAGGTTCACTTGCAATCGACTTCCCGGTGAGCTGCTGCAGTGCGGCCGCAAATTCATCGATATAAATTTTCCAGTTGCTACGACATTCTATGATTCCGCCTAATGCCACGAGAGTAGGAAACACGGCGTGCCCGTGCCAGCGTCTGCCGACATGTGTTTTTTTCGGCCATGGGTTTGGGTAGAGTAAGTAATGCTGCGATGGATGAATGCCGGCATCAAGTAGCAAACGCCAGAAGTCGACAACATCTGCACGCACCAGAAAAAAATTTTCTGGCCGCTTTGCTGGCCATTTAATTTGACGAGACAGCCGGTCGGCTGACTGGTCTATGCCTATGACAAAACTTTTTGGAAATTTCTGCGCAAGATTGAGTGTGGATATGCCAACGCCGCAACAAGAATCAATAATCAAAGCTGGGCGTTTGGCAGCATCCCACATAGCAATAGCTTGTCTGTATGCCAGAAGATTAACTTCGTTAACGGGTTTTTTAAATAGCGTGGTTCTGTGGCGCTCCACCAGTATCGCCAGCTGTTCGTGCAAGTCAGTCTGGCTGCTAAATACCTGGCGGGAGTTGGCAAACATAATCGTGTCGCTGCAAATCAAGAGCTGGTTTTGTCTGACTTGCAGGCAGTTAAGTTTGAGATAATCTGGTTGAGAGAACAGGGGTAAGTCTGTTACTCAACCAGTATGGCTTGTTGTTGAATTTATTATTAACTAAGGATGCTTAAATTTTATCAGTGCAGCGTAACGGGTTGCCTCATGAGCGAATCATAGTTACCAAGAAAATCATCGATTTCTTCCACGCTAGGCTGGGTTGCAATCAATTGAATGACATTCTGGCGGAACGCTTCTGCCAGCGGACCGGCAATAAAAATTTCACGTTTACCCGGTTTATCAAAAATTTCATAGCCGCCAAATTGCATGGCTTCCAAGCCGGCTTCTGCACCAAATTCAACGACGCTGTAATGCTCACTGTTATAGATCAGGTTCATGGTCACTCCTTAATACATAGTAAGGAAATTATCTTCTGAAAGATAAGATAGTGTCAGATCGAGTTTCTTCAAGGGGCCGAACAAAAACGCTTACCTAAATCGATTCAGACCGGTAGTTCGCAATTAATATCTTCAGCTAAGTACAGTAAGTTGATGTATTGCGGATCTTGTAAAAATTTTCTAATTTCTTCCAGGTGTGTATTGCTGGCTAAACTGATATAAATTGCCTGTGGTGGTTGTCTTAGTATGCGATTGAGGGTCACGCGCATAGTTAGATTCCCAGTGCAACATGGACAGCCTGGCGCAATACGAATTAGCTGGAAATTTTTTTGTTCTTCTATGCTTGCAAGCATAGAGCTGCTGTCTGCAATGCCTTCTAAAATCACAACTGTGTTGATGTTTTTGTTTAGTTGCGATGCAATGGCTTGCTCGCGTTCCTTGCTGCTGCGACCATAAACTAAGGTTGTCATTCCTGTTCTGTTTTTTTTTGCGCCTTAGGGAATTCAACACCCAGTTGTTTGAGTTTACGGTAAAGGTGCGTGCGCTCAAGACCGGTCCGCTCTGCAACGCGAGTCATGCTGCCGCCTTCTTTGATCAAATGATGTTCAAAGTAGGCGCGCTCAAATGCATCGCGTGCTTCACGCAGTGGTAGTTCGAAGGAAACTCGGAATTCATTTTCGGGGGGCGCATAGGATATTTGCTCAGCCAGTTCATTGGAAAACTCATTCGTGTCAAAGCTTGGCTGGGTTGGCGGCGCAGCTATCATGCCGTTTTCACGCATGGGATTGATACGGCCGTTAGCATTAAGCATGGCGCCACGCGCATTTTCTGGCCCGCGTGACAAACCCTGTTGCACTGTTTTTAATAATTTTTGAAGTGAGATCGGCTTTTCAAGAAAGTTCATTGCGCCGATGCGGGTTGCCTCAACGGCAGTGTCTATGGTGGCATGACCTGACATCATAATGACGGGCATGGTCAGCAATCCGTCGCGCTGCCATTCTTTTAAAAGTGTCACGCCGTCAGTGTCCGGCATCCAAATGTCTAGCAGCACGAGATCTGGGGAGCTGGCCAGACGCATTTCTCTTGCCTGGTTTGCATGCTCTGCTGTGGTTACCACATGTCCTTCATCACCGAGTATTTCAGAAAGTAATTCCCGAATACCCATTTCATCATCAACCACCAGAATATTTGCCATGTCTACCCTCTTTACGCGCAGGAACTGCCAAGCATTGTATTTTTAGCAACAAACAATGTCAAATACTTAATTGGCCAATATTTTTAATAACAAGATAGATATCCTGGCGCCACTCTGCTCTTTGCGGTTCTCGAGTTCTATGCGGCCACCGTGTTCTTCAATAATCTTCTTCACAACGGGCAAACCCAAACCAGTGCCGCGTGGTTTGGTTGTGACGTAGGGCTCAAAAGCTCTGGCAATCAGTTTCGAATCAAAGCCTGGACCATTATCGGTAATGGAAAGTCGCACAGCCGTTTTTATTGTGCCATCAGCATCCGGATAATGAATCGATTCTGTAACGAGATCGATACGTGGCGGGAAAAGGCTGGCCCGGTTTTCAGCGGTCGCGTCCTGTGCGTTCTGCAGCAGGTTATGAATCACCTGACGCAGCTGCGTCGCATCCCCTAAAATTGTGGGCAGGTTTTTTTCCAGTGAAGTTTGAATTACATGGGCTTCAATTTGGCTCATATAAAGTTCGAGAATTTCTACGATCAGTTCATTGAGATCAACCACCTTCAGCACAGGTGCGGGTGTCTTGGCATAGTCTCTAAAATTATCAACCATCTGCTGCATGGCCGTGACTTGATTAACAATCGTGTTGGTGCCTCTCTCCAAAAGTGCAGCATCGCTGGCCTCGAGTTTGGCATGTAATTTCATTTGCAGACGCTCTGCTGAGAGCTGAATGGGTGTGAGCGGATTTTTTATCTCATGCGCCAGCCGCCTGGCAACCTCTGCCCACGCGACCGAGCGCTGCCCGGAAAGCATATCGGAAATATCATCGAATACCACCACATGCCCTATGCCAGTTCCGACGGGGAGTCGTGAGCCGCGGGCCAGTAATGTGGTTTCACCGTTTGTGCCCTGCGTGATGTGATTGCGCTCGATTTCTATCTGCTGTTGCCAGTGCTGGTTTTGCGCGTCCAGATCTTTGGCGGCTGATTGTGCGTTTTGTTCGGAGAAGGCAGTAATAATGGGCTTAGTAAAATCATTCAATCCGGTCAGCGAGGCAAAGGCCTGGCCAAGAAAAGGTGTCAGATCATGGCGCAGTATTCTGCCTGCAGATGCATTGAACGTGACCAGCTTTAATTGATCATCCAGCACCATCACTCCGGCGGACATATTGGCCAAGACAGATTCGAGATAGGCTTTGGCGTCCTCTAATGCGAGCCGATTGCGCTCAACTGCAGCTCGCGCATCAGCCAATTGCAATGTCATTGTGTTGAATGACTGAGTAAGCGTTCCCAGTTCATCTGAACTTGCCACAATCGGGCGCGGTGAAAGATTACCTTCAGCCACGGCTTTAGTGCCCTCAGCAAGCAGCAACAGTGGTCGAGCGAGATCAGAGGCGAGAAAAAAAGCACTGGCCATTGCTGCAAAAATTGCCAATAGCAATGTCAATGTTAGCGTGACTAAATAAAATTTTCGTAATCCCGATCGCGCCAGCGCACGCTCCTGATATTCGCCATAAGCTGATCGTAGCGCTTCAGCATTAGCGGCCAATTGTTGTTGTACAGGCTGAATAATCTGCAGATAGCGGGGCTTGCCTCGTAAGGACAGCAGCGAGCCGTCACCACGGATTGCAACCACCACACGGAGTCGTAATGCGGTTGCGTGATCAGAATTTTTTTCCAGGATAGCAGACTCGGATTCGCCTTCAATCGCGCCGTAGCCATCCACGCCACGCGCACGGCTCAGCATGGATGCCGTAGGCAGATCAGGCAGCAAATCTATCATGCTGCCGCTGCTGGCTATCAGCGTCCCATCGCCTGATACAACAAAAGCCTCATCGAGTTGAGCGTGCTCCAACATTCTGGGCAGCTGATTCATGACAGCACTGTCGGACATTTCAGATAATTCGCCGGCTATGTTGCGCGCCTTGGCTTTAAGATCTTGCAGAGAGGCTTCCAATGCAGAGCGGCCAAGGTTGAGGCCTGATTCCAGAGCAGATTCAACCTTGACGTTAAACCAGGATTCGATGGAGCGTGAAACAAACTGCACGGACACGAGATAAATAACACTGCCAGGCAAAATACCTATCAATGCAAATACCAGCACCAGTTTGGCCATTAACCTTGAGCCGAACAGCCCGCGTCTGTAGCGGTTATAAAGTCGGCCAAGCAGTACACAAACTAGCGAGAAGAGCGCAATAGCAACGGTGATGTTGGCGCCGACAATCAGCGAATAATATTCGTCAAACAGCCAGGTATTTTCAGAGGCAGAGGCCAGCAAAAAAAGCAAAATGCTGACAATGGCAGCAGCGACTAGCAGCACATAGCGTAAAGCGCGTGTCACTTGCCTTCAGCCTTGTACTGGAAGCGCGTCCAGCCTGATGAAAGACGCCAGTCTCCGCCACTGATGGCACTAACCTGTATGGGCTTGGGCAGCAGCGCTACATCCAGCTCCATTTGTAATGAGACCTGATAAAGTTCGCCGCGTTTCAACGCAGATAAATCTGCAATCATCCATCTGCTGGGCCGCCGCAGCAAGGCCAATACCTCTTCGAGTTTGGCAAAATTGCGATGTAGATTGCCATCAACGGAAGCGCGATATTGTCTGGTCAGTAAGTTGTAGGAAATGCGCACAGTGCGAGTAGCACTGACCGCAGTTTCATCAAACCAGTACCAGCGTGGGCGAGTTATCTCAATCTGGGTGGTGAAATAAAGTGGAACGCCGCGCAAAAGCGCATCCTCAAGTGAGCGCGTAAGCTCCAGTGAAAATTCAGTGCGCAGCCGATAACCCTCATCAGTCGCCTCCACACTTGCTTCGATCACGTCTATACCTTCAGCCGCATGCGCAGCAAGCGGCGCCAGCGCCAGCAGTAGGGTTAACCAAATGCTAAGGATGAATCGATGAGTCACGCAAAATGATGGAGCAAGCTCCGAGGGAAAAGTTGATGGATAGTATCAAACTGAGGGCTTTTGGAATAGCGCGTAAAACAAACCATCCTGATCACTGTCGCTGGAGGCCACAGGAAGCAGCTGGCCTGGGGCATCCAGCCGCGTTACGGCATGGCGCGCCGCGAAAGCATCGGCCTGCAAAGCCGACTCTTCTGGCCATAGCGAACAAGTTACCAGCAACAATCTGCCCCCGGGTTTTAGCAGGAGCCACAAATTATCCAGAATCTTCGCTGACTGCCTAGCCAGTTTTGCAGAATCTTCCGGCCGGCGCAGCCAGCGTATGTCAGGATGGCGGCGCACTATACCTGAAGCTGTGCACGGAAGATCTGCCAAAATGCCATCAAAGAGATTGCCGTCCCACCATACCTGGCTGGCAGCGTCCCCAGTTTTGAGGTCTGCATGTAGTCGCAGTCGTGCAAGATTTTCTGCCACTTTTTTCAGGCGCTCTGCATCATGATCCAACGCGACCACGTCAAGCTCGGCGCACTCAAGCAAATGGCCAGTCTTGCCACCGGGCGCAGCACAGGCATCCAGTATGCGCATGCCATTTTCCAGCGCCAGTAGCGGGACAGCCAATTGTGCTGCGGCATCCTGCACCGACACCACGCCATCTGTAAACCCAGGAATGCGGCTAACCGGTACCGGTTGCGCCAGACGCACGGCTAAAGGACCAACTTGCGTACCTTGCATGTCATGCTGCGTGAGTAATTGCAGATAATCTGCGACTGAAGATTTGCGTTGATTGACGCGTAAAGTCAGTGGTGGCGGCTTATTACCGGCGGCTAAAATTTCTTGCCATTGTTCAGGCCAAGCAGCGCTGCATTTTTTAATCCACCATTTGGGATAATTCCAGCGAGCTTCAGGATCATTTGCCAGTTGGCGTAATAAATTGTCACGCTCACGCAGAAACCGTCGCAAGATCGCATTGACCAGCCCCTTCGCGCGCCCCAGCTCCAAATCGGCATTTGCGGCGGCAACGGCCTGATCGACCACCGTATGTGCTGCATAGCTAGGCGAGCTGTCAGCCAACAAACCAAGTGCACAGCAGAGTAAAGTTTTTAGTCTGGGTTGCTGTGGCGGGTTATCTGCCAGTAAATTCAGTAGTGCCTGACTCATGCCCCAGCTGCGCATACTGCGATAGGCGAGATCCTGTATTGCGCCGCGCGCGCCGGGCGGTGCAGCGCTAGAGGCAAAAACCATCGATAAAGCACGCGGTAATGCGGTGCCATTTTCAACGAAAGCGAGTGCATCGGCTGCGCCCAGTAAAGCAAAGCTGAGAGAGTCTGATTTTAATGAGTCTGACAAAATAATTATGTTGATTTGAAAGTTGAAAAGAGAGATATGACGATGACTATTTTGCCAAGACCATCAGATGTCTATGGAAAATTGTTCATTTAGCCACCGGCTTACGTCATTAAAAACTGCGACCGCATCGGGTTTGCTTTCATTAAAAATTTCATGATAAAGCGCGTTATACCGGTGGCGCGTCAGGATACCGGGCAAAAGTTTTCTAGCCAGTTGCTCGCTGCCATCCGGATCAACCAGATGATCATCTCCGGCAAATACCAAAAGTGTAGGCATGCGCAGTTGAGCCGCATCGCGCTGCGTAATAAAAATTGCAGCCAGCATGGCGTTTAGCAGTCTAGCTGTGATTTTGCTGTGAACCAGCGGGTCTAGGGAATACGCTTGAATCACCTTGCTGTCATGAGAAAGATAACGCCGTTTCAGTCCATTCGAGACCGCTACACCGGGGGCGACCGCAGTTAATATTTTTAGTAATAACTTTTGCGGGGCTGAAAGTGGCAATGCCAGTGCCGGAGAAGACAGGATCAGTCCACTTAAGGGCGCAATGCCTGCCACGGCAAATCGCGCGGCAAATAATCCACCCATGCTGTGTCCAAGTAAAAAGGGCGGGGTCTCAGGCGAATCGGCTTTGCTGCTCCAATCGCGCATGACAGCGGCGGCATCATCAAGCAGCGCAGTTTCATTCGGCACGTCACCGCGTGCGCCACCCGACTTACCATGACCGCGATGGTCATATGCCCTGACAGCAAAACCGCGCGCGCAAAAAAATTCAGCAACATGCTGATACCGACCGCTATGCTCGCCCAGACCATGCATGAGCAAGATACGATTACATGCACGGCCATTGGGTAAAAAATCTGTTACATGCAAAAGTATGTTGTCAGTGGTCTTAAGCGATATATGCGTGGTTGTGATCATCAAACTCCCCAAATGACGAATTGCTTTTCCCGCTTGGCCGCGCGCAGCATCTCCAGCAAAGGAAATGCGCGTACTGCAAAGCTGACTGTCTGCTCATGTACAGTTTCGTTGTCATCTTTTGTGTGGTCTTTCGCATCAACTGACAGCGCGGTTTTTTGTTTTTTTTCTTCTGTCGTTAGTTCGCGCTTGCTTTCTGCAATTTTCGCCTCTAGCTTTGCGAGTGCATCCGGGATCTCCTCTACCGTGATGACTCCCTTGTCCGGGGACTTTTCCAGTAGATCAAATAGCGGTTGAGCATGCGTTTTGTACATGATGACATCAGCTGCAGCTTTGGATTTAAATGTAATTAGCATGATCGATAAATAAAAGTAATGTCACTTTAAAACGGACAGATGAAAAACAAGAAAACGGTAGTCTGCTCATGGCGCCGCCGGCCGGTGATGTAAACTCACAGCCGGATTTTTTACAAATATAAATAAAGCTACGATCTGTATAGCCAAATACACTGACCATGCCAACCGCATTGAAGACGATGCTGACCATCCCTGTGCCGCGAATAAATCAATCACCAGCCCTATACCCCACTGTATGGAAAATGCGCCTATGAACAACGTCAGATTAAATGCGCTATTTGCGCGCCCAACCTGATGCGGTGGAAAAGCAAGGCTGACATGCATTTGCGCCAGCGTTGTTACCGTTACCAGGACTGCAAACAATATCCACAGCATCCATGTCCATGAGGCAGTGAAAAGCACAATTGCCAGTTGTATCAATACGGCGCCGGTAAGGCCTATTGATACAGCTTTGAGTGCGGGTAGCCCGGCTTTTGCTCCGAACGATACATAGCGCGGTGCCCACCAGGATAAGATCAGATAAGAGAGCAACAACGCAAAATTAAATAAAAATAATACCTGCGAAGTTTGCGCCACAGACAGACCCAGCACCGTCACCATCCAGGGGCCAGCCCATAAGGTTTGCATGGCCATAAACCCGCCCTGATGCACTGCACCCAGCAATGCCATGCGACGGAAATAAGGGTTAGCAAAAATTGCGCGGTAACTTTGATCGGATTGCTGATCTGATGCTTGTGTAATGTTGGCGGCCTGCGCTTGCTGCGCATTGATGTCATCTTCCACATCCTTGAGCCTGAAAAAAAGCAGCGCCGTTGCAAGCAGGATCAGGCCAGACATAATCCAGAATATGCTGCGCCACCCTATCAAAGGCAGGATCGCTGCAACCGGCGTCGTCGTAATCAGCGCACCGCAGGTACCAAAAACCAGCATCCAGCTACCCAACTGGCTTTGTTGCTCAGGTCTGTACCAGACACGATAAGCTTTTAATGGTGCCATCAGACATGCGGAAACGCCCACGCCTATCATCGCACGACCTATCCACAGTCCGGTCAGGGACGTACTCATTGCAAATATAGCTGCGCCAATTGCCGCAAATAACAGCAGTGCAGATTCCGTGCGGCGAGCGCCGTATTTATCCAGCCATACACCCAAGGGCAACTGTAGACCGGCAAAGCCTAAGAAGTAGGCCGATGTCAGTAATCCGAGATCTGCATTGGATAAATGCAGATCAGACATTAAGGCTGGTGCGATCACAGCATTAATAGCGCGGAACGCATACGAGAGCAGATAGGCGGCAGCAAAAATCAAAACGACGCGCGTGCCCGCTTTGCCTTCGAGATAGGGAATGTGTAGTGGCATGTCAGCGCAAAATCAGAGAGCCAAGGAACGTCTCTATGACCTCTTGTGGCATATTTTTTTCTGGCCCGACAACCACGGCCTGAACCACCCATTTGCCTTTGCTGGCAAAGCGTGCAGCCATTAAGACGGGCATATTCGCATTGCCAATACGGCCAGAGGCCATAATTTCATTTGCGGTGATACCGCCTTCCAGCTTCACGGTTTTTTGCGTACGGATCTCGCCGTTTATATTGCGCACCATCGCCGTTTGCATCGCCAGCAGTGCATCGGCGTGTTTGGTCGGATCATCAATCGCTATGCTGCCCATAGCAAAGTTGACGCCATTAACTTCCGTTGCGGTCATAAACATCGTGACTTTATTGCCATTCAAGTCAATATCGCCAGTATGTGAAGAGGGCTTGGCGGGTAGCAGTACGGATACCGGCGCGTCATCAGATCTTATCTCGCGCCAATTCCAGTGCGGGCTGCAGGCAGAGACGCTCAGCAGCAAAATAATGGCAATAAAATTACGCCAGAAAAAAGTAAATGAAGAGTGCATGGACGAGATGGTATCAGCACCATCAGATCATGGCCGATTTAAAGCGCAAACCGAGGACGAGATTTGTTTTCAGTCGTGCAGGCTCAGGGCGCGGCGATACTGAATCGCCTCTGCGACATGCGTGCCGTTAATTTGCGCGGCATCGGACAGATCGGCAACCGTGCGCGCCACCTTCAGCACTCGATGGTAGGCGCGCGCAGACCAGTTCAGGCGCGTCATGGCTGCACGCAGTAATTGTTCGGCGGCCGCATCGGGTTTGCAGAGTGCATCAATCTCTGCCGTGCCTAGTAGTGCGTTGGCCTTATCCTGACGGGTTAGTTGCCGCACCCTCGCAAGGGCAACACGCTGTGCAATAACGGCAGAATTTTCGCGACAGGCATCGTTCGTCAGCTCTTCCTGCGTCACAGGTGCAACCTGAATCTGAAGATCAATACGATCGAGCAAAGGACCAGAAATTTTGCCCTGATAGCGCGCAATGCCATCGGGTGTGCAGCGACAGGCGCGGGTAGGGTGCCCCAGATAACCGCAGGGACACGGATTCATCGCGGCGATCAATTGAAAGCGGCACGGAAAATCTGCCTGCCGCCCCGCCCGCGAGATCGTAATGTGGCCAGATTCCAGCGGCTCTCTCAAGACCTCCAGTACTTTGCGATCGAATTCGGTTAGTTCATCCAGAAACAAGACGCCGTGGTTCGCTAATGAAATCTCTCCTGGCCTGGGCACACTACTGCCCCCGACCAAGGCCACGCCCGATGCCGTGTGATGTGGCGCCCTGAATGGCCGTTCGCGCCAGCGAGACAGCGCGAAGCTGCCTGCCAGAGACTGCACGGCCGCCGCCTCGAGTGCTTCGGCATCCGTCATCGGCGGTAACACCCCCGGCAAACGGGTTGCCAGCATAGATTTACCGGCGCCGGGTGGGCCCACCATCAGCAGGCTGTGCGCGCCCGCGGCGGCAATTTCCAGCGCGCGCCGCGCCTGATTCTGGCCGCGCACGTCAGCGAAGTCTGCAGTAGTAACCGGGACTTGTTGCACATGGCTCTCAAAACGCGAAAGACGCGCATCCTGATTGGCTGCAGACAAATGCGCACAGACCTGCAGCAACGTATCGGCTGGATAAATCGTGGTGTCCGGAACCAGCGCGGCTTCGGCTGCATTGGCTCGCGGTAGTATGAATGCGCGCGGCTTGCCACTGGCGTTGCCGGCCTTGTACATGGCAAATGTCATGGCCAGTGCTGCGCGTATCGGCCGCAATGCGCCTGACAAAGACAGCTCGCCTGCAAACTCATAACGATCAAGTTCGGTAGCGGGCAGCTGGCCGGATGCGGCGAGTATGCCCAGCGCGATGGGTAAATCAAACCGGCCTGATTCTTTGGGCAAATCAGCGGGCGCCAGATTGACGGTGATACGCCGGGCTGGAAACTCAAAGCCGGCATTTTGTAATGCGGCGCGTACGCGGTCCTTCGATTCGCGCACCTCCGTATCTGGCAGGCCGACTATCGTAAAGGTAGGCAGCCCATTTGCCAGATGAACCTCGACCGTCACCTCAGGCGCTTCCATGCCCGCCAATGCGCGGCTTTTAAGTACGGCCAGACTCACTTGCTGCTTCTATGGTTTGTTACGTGCTTCGAGTTCGGCAACTCTTGCTTCCAGTGCTTCCAACTTGGCGCGGGTGCGCGCCAGTACCTGAGCCTGAATATCAAATTCTTCGCGGGTCAGCAAATCGAGTTTGCCAAAGCCCGAACTGAGCATGGTTTTTAAATTTTTTTCTAAATCTTTGGCGGGTGATTGCTGCAAGACCTGACCGATCTTGGTTTGTATTTCATTGAGTATGCTGGGTTTATTCATCATGGGCCTGGTGTA